>JACPYM010000125.1 GCA_016196035.1 Acidobacteriota bacterium
CAAATGGGGGTGCGAAGCCCTGAAAGGGCGGCAGCCAAGCCTCTGGCTGCCGCCCTTTCAGGGCTTCGCACCACGACTCGATATGCAGCTGGGGCTTCACCCCAGGCTGTTGGCTGACGCTCCGTTGGAGCTTGGTACGGCAATTCTTTTTCTTGAGGTCTATAGAATTGCCTGTACTTAAATTTAGTCAGATGAATAGCATTCAACGAAGTACTCATACTCAGTGAGATTGATCTTCCTTCCCGCATACTGACTCAAGACAACAACGTGTTGCTGTTGGACTGGATAGCACTCATACATGGGATTTTCTACAGGTTGATTGAACAATTGCTGAAGCTCACAGAGGGATATCTCTTCCAACTTTGCCTGCTCAACAAAAGCACTACCTGGAGACTTCTCATACCAACTTAGAACTCTGTTGATCTTCATCTCTCTCAGGGTTGAATTTAGTTGGGAACGGAAGATGGACTAGCGCTTCACTTCTGCGGCGCAACGGAAGCCGAGCTTCGGCCCTTTGTCGGTCGGTTTCGCCCAGACGCGCGTGGTGGTCATTGCGCATTCTTTCGGATAAGCGAACGCGCCTCCCCGCACGACTTGATAGGTTCCCTCATAACCCTTTTCGCGCGGCGTTTCCTGGTCGCTGCCGGGGTAGTGGGTGAAATCGGTGGCTGTCCATTCGTAAACATTGCCCGCGAGGTTGAGCACTTTGAACGGCGAAGCGCCTTGCGGATTGGCGGTGACGTTTTGCGTGTGGTCGAGGCGCGCTTCTTTGGTGTTGGCATTGCCCGGTTGCCAGTCGTCGCCCCAGGGATAGAGATTGAGCGGCTTGCCCGGTTGGCCCGCGTCGGGGCCGCGCGCGGCAAACTCCCATTCGGCTTCGGTGGGCAAACGATAGCTGAACGCATCGCGGCGCTTTTCAGTCAGCCAGTTGCAGTAATCCACCGCATCGCGGTAATTGACGCCAGTGACGGGAATCTCTTCGGTATTGGCCGGCGGTTCATCGCCATTCCAATCGGCGGGGGCTTCGTGTTGGGTGGCGCGCACGAACTCAGCGTATTCGCGGCGCGAAACTTCAGTTTTGTTCAGATAGAAAGGCTGCACTTCGACCGCGTGGGCCGGATAATCGAATTTGAAAATCCCTTCTTTCCGGCCATTGTTATCAATGCGCACACCCTTTTCCTGCTCCGATAAATTGCGCCCCATCATAAACGATCCGCCGGGAACGAAGACCATCCCCGTGGGAGCCTCAAGCGTTTTCGGGTCGGTTTTGGTGGCCGCGCCGCCCGCCACATTCGCTGAAGTCTGACCGAGCCACTTGGGCAACATGAAGATGCCGGCGGCGGCGATGGCGATGGCGATCAAGGCCACGGCGGCCAGCAGCTTCATTGAGGAAGACGATTTTGGTTCGCTGGGCGGGATCGTTTGCGGCGTGGCGGTCGGCGTTGTCCAGGCCCGCACATTAGTGGGCAGCACCTCTATCTGGGCCGTGGGCACACTGGTCGGCACGCCTGCGTTGACGACATTGATGGGCATGGTCGCGGCTTCGGACTGAGCGCCAAAGCCGCGCGTGGCGTAATCGTGCGCGAGTTTGCGCAGTCCCATTTGCAATGAAGCGTCGAGTTCAAAGATAGCCTGTTTGAATTCGACGGCCGATTGATAACGCTGATCGGGATGTTTTTGCAGCGCACGCATCACCACGGCATCCAGCGGGCGCGGCACGCCGGGGTTGACGATGGAGGGCGGCAGCGGCATTTGCTCGACCTGCTTGCGGCGGATCGAAGCATCCGGATTGGTCGTATCATCCGGCGTAAACGGCAATTGGCCGCAGAGCATTTCATACAGCGAAATGCCCAGCGCGTAAATGTCTGACCGCGCATCGAGTTCTTTCAACCCGAACTGCTGCGGCAGCAAGATCGCTTCGGGCGGCATATAGGCGGACGTGCCGGGCGTAAATTTTTGGGTTGCCGATTCGCGACGCTGCTGGACTTTGACGATGCCGAAATCGCTGATCTTGATAGTGTCCGGATCAACCAGCAGCATATTGGCCGGTTTGATGTCGCGATGGACGATGCCGATGCGCTCTTCGCCTTCCCAGCGGTATTTGAAATTGTGCGCGTAATCCATCGCATCCAGTGCCTGCACGAACATCCGCAAGGCACGCTGATAGGGCAGCGGGCCGGTTTCATAACGGATCGCCTCGCTGACGTTCGAGATGCGGCGGCCCTTGTGCTGATAACCGGGCACGTATTCGAGCAGCAGGAAATGTTGCTCGACGTCGTTGATCTGTTCGATGGCGAATTGCGTGACGCTGACGATATGCGGGTGTTTGAGCTGCACCTGGATATTGGCTTCGCGGATGAACAGGTCTTTTAACAGGGCCGCCTGGCGCTCGCTTTTGGGCGTGAGCGTTTTGATGGCGACCTGCTGTTTATATTCGGTCAGAAACGCGCTCTCGCCTAGATAAACCTTGCCCATGCCGCCTTCGCCGATTTCTTTAATCATGCGATAGCCGCAAACGACTCTGCCGATCAAATCATTCCCAAGCGGGTTCGTCACAAACGCATTCGATGATGTGGGCGGTACTGTGGGCATGGTTGGTCTTGTGGGATGGAGTTATGAAGGCATGCAATCCACTGAAGCGAGGCTGCCCGCTGGCTGGTGCAGCCCCGCTTCAGTGTCATTCCGTCACTTCTTCTTCTTCTTTTTCTCTTGCTCTTGCTTGGTGCTCACGCCGAGCTTTTCCAACTCCTGGTACAAAAGTTTGGCTTCTTTTGCGTTGCCCGCGAGCTTGTAGGTGTCGGCCAACGCCAACTTGTACGACGTGTTTTGCGGCTCGATCTCACTGGCGCGCTTGAAGGCCTCAATTGCTTCCGTGTAGCGCTGTTGCGCCACAAAGGCGCTGCCCAAATTGGAAAACGCCGTGGTATTGCGCGGATCGAATTGGGCGGCTTGTTGGAAATGCCCGATGGCCTCGTTCCATTTGCGTTGCGTCGCGAGCGCGGTGCCCAGATTGTTTTGAATCGTCGAACTGCGCGGCTCCAGGTTCGCGGCCGAAGTGAATTCTTCGATCGCTTCCGGCGGGCGATTCATTTTCATGAAAAGATTGCCCAGGCTGTTGTGCGGGAAAGCCCATTGCTTGTCATACGAACAGGCGCGCAAGTACGAACGGAGCGCGTCGTCAAGGCGGCCTTGCAGCGAATAAATGCCGCCCAGGTTGACGTGCATAAAGGCATCGCTCGGCGACAACTGCACAGCCTTTTCACCCTCGGCGGTGGCGCGCGGGAAATCTTTTAGATCGGCATAAACACGGCCCAAAATCGAATGCGCGACGGCTGATTCGGGCGCGAGTTGGACGGCTTGTTCAGCCAATTGTTGCGCTTCGGTCAATTGCTTGGCGGTGCGCAAGGCATTGGCCAAGCCTGCGTGGGCTTCGCCGAATTTCGGATCTTTCTGGACGGCTACCCGATACTGCACAATCGCCTGCTCGCGTTTGGCGCGGTCGCCGGTGCGGAACAGAGCGTTACCATAATTGTTATAGATACCCGCATCGGTAGCGCCAGCTTTGATTGCCGCCTGATATTCCGCAATCGCTTCGTCCCAACGCTTCAATTCATAAAGTACATCAGCGTGTCCACGCCGCGCTTCGATGGAGTTCGGCTGTTGCGCGATCAATTGCTGATATTCCTTGTCGGCCTGCGCGTAGTCTTTGGCATCGTGCAAGGCATCGGCCAGGCCCAAGAGCGCATCGGGCGCATTCGGCTCCAAATTCAACGCTTGCCGATACGCCTCGATGGCAGCGCTTTGTTTGCCCATCGAAGCCGCGATGTCGGCACGGGCCATAGCTTCCTCATACGGCGAGATTTTGGCTAGGGTAGGGGCGTTCGTGGGTAACGCACCCGCCATATTGACCGGCGCGGCAATCAAGGCGGTATTGCTGGCCGCCGCCGTATTGGGCAACACACTGGGCGTGGGTGTGGCCGCCGCCACGACATTCGGCCTGGGGGCCGGACGCATGGCCGTGCCTGCCATCGTGCTCACATCGGCAATCAAGGTATCGTTCTTGCGAATATTGTTACGGGCGATGAATTTGCGGATGCGTTTGGCTTGAAACAGCGGTGCAGGATCATCATTGACGCCTAGATGTCCAATGTCTTGGGCGCCAACGACGAGCAAAAGTTGAAACGCGAAGAACATTAATACCAGCCCCGACGCGGACAGGACTGGCAGTGTGGCTTTGAGCTTCATACGACTCCTTTTGAGGCAGGGCACCAATTGCATAACGCAATGTCTAAGATAGGTTTTTGGGATTGAGTCAACTCAGCAGCCGGTGAAACAGCCGCGCCGCGCGCTTCACTGCTGCGAGTCCCAGCCGCCATTGTCAAAGCTATTTTTGACGCGGCCAGGATGGCGTAACTATACACTATGGTCGCTTTTGTTGCCCACTGTTTAATTAATACTTCACGCCGTCTCTGTGTTGAGAGCTATCTGTGCGGGCTGCATGCTTCAGCCCAGCACACTGATTATCGGCGCTCACGCCAGGCACTTTAGTTTTCGTAACAACCTACCGGCGAGTGCAGGAAAACCGACACGTGTCCATTGCTCCTCAAGCAGGCTCAGGCGGCAATTGAGCGATGACCTGGGCGCAGCTTTCCGTGGGCGATTACCGTTTGATGTGGACGCATTGTGGGAGAAGGAGGGAGGGGCCTGTTCTATAATTCGGGCGAGACAAGAACAGGCCCCGTATTGGGGGGTTCAAAGGAGGAGTTTTGCATGTTCCCTGCCTAAGGGTCGTGGGCAGACGGGAGACACGCGACCGGCAAACCTCGTATGCGATGTTCTAGCGACAGAGACATCGCAATGTCGTTTAGCGAAGCGGTGCGGTTCATGGGTGATGGCGCTTCGCATCAGGCCACCCTCAGGTGGCGGGAAAGTTGTTCAGAGCGCGCTGTCCGCTGCCCACGATCAGCAGACAACGCGCCCCGCGCTCTGCGACCCAGGGGGCCCGAGCACGAACCAGATATTGCATCGAAGTGCCGCGACGATGGCAAATATCCGGCTGAAGGTTTATCGCACGAACAACTTCACGCTGTCGGCCAAGCTTGCCAGAACAGCGATGCCCCGGGCGTTCTGACAAACCGACCCCGGCCACGTTTAGTTCTTCGCGCGATAACTCATCAAACGGGTTGTAGACACTTAGTCTCAAAGATCGTTCTCCTATGGCAGCGTCTTCACGCTCGATGGCGCACCAGTACCACGGAGTGTTTAGAACCGATTGTTTTGAATCGTTTCTTGAGCGGGTCGTGTGCGGGGTCATTGAAGACCTTGGGCCAGCACCGGGCGGCACTGGTGGCGGGGCGCGCCTGTGCGCGCTTTCAATCTGCTAGGAGCCATCTACGCCATTCCGACACCCAACCTGCTCCTGAATGTTTGCACTTGCAACGAACCGCAGCGCACGCCTCTGCCGGGGCCATACCGGCAGTTATCAGTAATGCGTTGTGGTAAGAAGTTGTTGTTTCTTCATCGTTGCGCCTATGAGTGGAAGAGAAGATGAAACGTTACACATTGCACCAGCGTTTCGCTGAGATAATTTTGGCACTCAAAGCTGATGTCGGAAGGGAAGGAAAGTGCCCTGTCAGACGAACGCTGACAGCGGCGCATTACTGGCTCAAGCGTGTAATGGAGGCGCGAATCGCGGCGGCATTGGGGGTGTTTGGTTGCAGCTTGAGATAGGTTTCCAGTTCGCGAATCGCAGCCTGGTTTTCGCCGCGCGCTTCATAGACCTCGGCCAGATTCAAATGCACGGCGAGCAGTTTGTGGCCGCTTTGCTTGAGCGCCGTTTGCATTTGCTGCTCGGCTTGATCGAAAAATTTGCGGCGTTGTTGCGGCGTCTTTTCAGCCAGCCCTAGTTCCAGCAGTGTGATGCCGTGCGCCTGATAGCTTTGCGCATGCGCGGGATCGCGTTGCAGCGCTTCACGGAAAGCGAATTCGGCGACGAGATATTTTTGCTGCTTCGACATAATCAGACCGAAGAGCCGATAGATGCGCGCGTCGCCGTCATAGACTTTGCGCGCGCGTTCCAGCGTCGCCAGGGCCGTTTCGTCATCTTTGCTTTTGTGCGCTTCGTTGGCCAGCGTGAAGAGCGCGTCAAAATAATCGGGAAAGACCGTCAACGCTTCTTTCAATTTGGCCAACCCTTCAGCAGGTTTGGCGGCTTTGAATCTGGCCTGCGCCTCGGTGAAAAAGAGCCGCGCCGCGAACGGGACGGTTTGCGTGAAAGGCGCATACGCTGGTTTGGGCGCAGGCGGCGGTGGCGGTTCCTTAAGTTGAATTTCAATTAAGGCAGGCGCAATGTTGCCGCCAGCTTTGGTTGGCTTGGCTGCCGCAACCGTCACCAGTTCAGCCGCGCGTTGATAGCCCAGATAATTGACGATGACCTGATACTCGGCAGGCGCCAGGCTGTTGAAGGTGAAATCACCGTCACGCGTCGTCACGGTCTGGGCCATGCGCGCGCCGTTTTGCCATAACTCGACGACCACGCCCGCGATTGTTTCGCCGGAAGGCAGGCGCACCTTGCCGCGCACTTGATTACTTTGCGCCCAGCCGGGTAACACGCTTAGCCCGAGCCAGCCCAGCAGCAATAACACGCATTTGAATGAATGCCTGGAATTCATTTCGGTTCACAAAACATTGGGACAGGATGAACGGGATTGTTTCAGGATGAACAAGGTTAATTCGATCAGTTTGCACTTCGGTGTACGGGAAAAGCGCGGCGTGGGACAGTACCGCGCGCGTGAGCAAGCGGAGATGGCGCGTTTATGCCGCTGGGCCTTGCTTGATGCGCCGCTTGCTCACGCGCGCGGTACTGTCCCGGCGCAACCGTCCCGTCTATGCAATTGCCAACCGCTCTAGGGAAGGTGTGCTGATCGTAGGCAGCCAATCCTGTTCACCCTGAAATGAATCTTGTTCATCCCGTCAAAATACTGCCGCAACGCACAGCGCTAAAACTTAAGCCGTCCGCCGATTTGGAAAATGCGCGGCCCGCCAATGCCCAAAATCGGATTGGCCTTGCTGGTCGGTTGTCCGAAGCCCGTATCCAGGCTGCCGCTGTAGCCGAGCTTGTTCGACAGGTTGAAGAGGTTGAAGACCTCGCCAATCAATTCGAGTTTCAGCCGCTCTTTGACGATGTTGATTTCCTTCGAGAGCCGCAGGTCGTGCGATTGAAAGGAATCGCCCAGATCGAAATTCGACGGCAAAGTGATGGCCGGGAATTGCCCGCCACGCGGCGCAGCTTTGCCCGCCACCGATTGATTGTATTGCGCGACCAGTTGGCGCAACTGATCGGCGTTGATGTCGCGATTGAGCGTGTTGAATCCTGTGCCTGGCAGGTAGTCGTTGTTCGAGCCGTCGCCATTCAGATCGCTGTTGTTACTGCCGGGGATGCTGGCCGAGAGCGGCGCGCCACTCTCATAGGTCACGATCAAGCCCGCCTTGAAGCCCCAGGCGATGTCCCACAGCCCGCTAAACGTCAAGGCATGCGGACGGTCGCTGCCGGCATAGCCGGGAAAGGCGAAGGGGCTGGCGATGTCGCGGGTGTAATTGAAGCTGCGCAGCCGCGAGTATGCATACGACGCGGTGAACTGCGCGCGTTGCGCGAAGCGTTTTTCGAGCTTGACCAGCAGCGCCTTGTAATCGTCGCGCCCACTGCCTTCCAGCACCTCAAACGGCCCGTTCAGGCAACGCACGGTTGGATTGGTGGCTTCTGCCGCCGTGGCGCAAGGCCGCACGATGGGGCCGCCCGCCGCCGGAGCGCGATTCCAGAGCGCGCGGTCGCGTTGAAAGAAGGTGTGCAGATAGCGCCGCCAGACAAAATCGGCATTCACCGCCATGTTCCAGGGCAACTGTCGTTGCAGCCCAATGCTGGCGGTCGTCGAATAGGGAATCTTGATGTTCGGATCAATCAGCACCGAGGTTTGCGAGACGGTCTTGAAAAAGTCCGCGCCGATCACGCCGGCTTGGGCCAGTTGGTTGAATTGGTTTTGGATCAGCGCGCCTTGTTGCGCGACCAATTGCAGCGCCTGCGCAGTGGTCAACTTCGTTGGCAACACTTGCAACGTCGCCGCGCTCAACCGTGCGCCCGTCGCCGGATTGATGACGCCGAGATTGGGCACGACCGCGCCGCCGATCAAGAGCAACTGCGCGCGTTGATCGGCGGGCAAGCCCGGCGTATTGGCGACCGCCAACAACGCCTGCGAAACTACGGGCAAGGCGCCAGCAACCTGCGCGGGCAGTTGCGGGAAGCTGATCGTGTTTTGGAAAAAGTCGCCCGGCAAAATCACGCGCCCATTGCCCAGCGGCCCCAGAATCGCGCGTTCAGTCAGCCGGTTGACATAAAGGCTCGTGTCATACGCCATCGAAAAGCCGCCGCGCACGACCGTCTTGTTGTCGTTTTTGACGTTGTAGGCAAAGCCCACCGAAGGCGCGAAATTGTTTTTGTCGCGGGCGTTCGGATCAGTCGTGCCGTAAAGACCCGTGTTGGCAAACAGGCTCGACTTTTTCAGATCATGGTTCCAGAGCTTGTTTTCATAAACATACGACAGCCCGTATTTCAGCGTCAGCCCTTTGCCGATATTCCAGGTGTCTTGTCCATAAAAACGCCAGCGTTGCGTGTGACGGGCGAAGGAAGAATTGAACGGCGGCGGCTGGCTGCCATCGCCCAGGCCGCGCACGATGAAGGCTACCGGCAAGCCCAGAATGTCGTTTGCGGTAATGCGCGCGCCGGGTGTCGTGAACGCTGCTGGCAACGGCAATTTCAAACTGGGCGCGACCGGGCCGAAGATGCCGCGCAGTTGCTGTCCAATCGGATCATTGGCAGGCAAGCCCAAGCCGCCCGCCAGCGCGTCAATCGCGTCGTTGATGTCTTTGACCGTGCGCGGGTCGTGCGTGACCACGATGGCCGGGTCAACAAAGCTCCAGCCGCCCGTGCCATAAGCCTTCTCCCAATTCAGCCCCGTCTGCACAATGTGCCGGCCTTTCGTCCAGGTCAGGTTGTCGGTTGTTTCGTAGCGGAACAAGGCGCGGTTTTGCGGCGCGTCGGTGCTGTTCCCCATCACGAAGCTGCTGCCGTTGACGCGCACTTGTGCGCCGCCCAGACCGATGCAGCCGGGGCAATCCGCCGTGCTGGGAATCAGGCTCTTGTTGCCGATGTATTGATAGTTGAAGCTGAGTTGATTGACCAGATTGGGCCGCCAACTCGCCGTCCAGCCGGCTTGTCCCTGATACACGTCATTCTTGTTGGCGCGCCAGTCCGAAGGCAGCACATTGTTAGTCACGGGCGCAAAGACGCGGTTGTTGTCGGAACTGTAGCGCAAAAAGAAAGTGTGCTTGCTGTTGAGCGTGTAATCGAAGCGCAGGTTGTAGAGCCAGCCTTTGTACGGGCTGGACGACACCGTGTCGAATTGCTGAAAGACCGGCGCGCCGGTGTGAATCGTCGAATAGGCCGTCGTTTGATTGAGCCGTTCCAGATTGGTGAACCAGACCAGTTTGTCTTTGATGATCGGGCCGCCCAGCGTAAAGCCCGCTTGCAAGCGGCGGAAAAACGGATCGGGATTGTTCGCCACGCGATTCAAGGTCGGATAGGCCGACATGTGATTGTCACGGTAAAAGCCGAAGCCCGTGCCGTGGTATTCGTTGCTGCCCGTGCGCGAGACGATATTGACCGCGCCCACCGACGTCACGCCCGTCGCCAGATCGAAATTGAAGCTGGAGATTTGAAACTCCTGCACCGTATCCACCGAAAAGTTTTGCGCCGCGCCGCCCGTCACCGGATCAACGATGTTGCCGCCATCCACCGTCAGCCGCGTCAGATCGGAGTTGCCGCCGCCAATCGAAACGTTAAAAAGATTGTTGGCATCGCCGGGGCTGCCCGTCGAAACGCGCACACCCGGTTCGAGCGCGGCCAGTTGCAAAAAGTTGCGTCCATTCAACGGCAGGCCGTCCACTTTCTGGCGCGAGATGACGCCGTCAATCTTGAAGTCGGTAGGATTGACGACGGCGGTCGAATCGCCGGAGATCACCACGGTTTCGGATTGCTGCCCGACTTCCAGATTGATTTCTGTGGTGGAGGTCACGCCGACCTGAATCGTGATGCTGGACACGGCGGTCTTAAAACCCTTGGCCGTGACTTTGACCTCGTATTCGCCGGGCAACAGGCTGCTAATCAAAAAGGCGCCGTCGTTTTTGGTGGTGAATTGGCGCGCTTCACCCGCGGCTTTGCTTTTGACCTCGACCAGGGCGCCGGGAATGATGGCCTTTGACGGATCAACGACATTGCCCCGCAACGAACCCGTCGGCACTTGGGCGTTGACCGGAGTGAAAATGGCCAGGGTGAGAAACAACAGCGAGAATTTCAACCTTGAACTGGCGGGATATTTCATGTGGATGCTCCTTGATTGGAAAGTGCGCGTTGTAAGACCGGTGCTGCCTAGCGGGGGGCCAACCGAACCCTCGACTGGGCTTTCGTTAATCCTGCAACGATTGAGCGGCGTGGCGTATCTTGCCCGGCTAGCCAGGATTACAACCGTAGGGTATCGGTTTGATGACTTCGTTGTGCTTGATCGGGAAAGACGGTCAAAGGCTTGCTCATTCGCATAACCTGCCAGCAAGCTTGTCGTATCATTCGCGCCGCCAAGCGTCTGATTTACGCTTTAGAGCCAGCGCATTATAACCAAAACCCCAAGGCTGACAACTCGCCCTGGCCAGGCGGTTTTGGGGTGTCCGTCAAAGCTTTGCGCCGAGGGAACCCGATGCTTCGGCGTGCGTGGCGCAACCCGCCGAGGTTGCGCCGTGTCGCAGTTACGGCCAGGGCTTCACTTGCAACAGCGCGCAACCCCGGCGGGTTGCGCTACGTATGCGCCAATCACCGGTCTCGCTGGAAACATCCCGACGCAAAGCTGTGACGGGCATCCGCGTTTTTGTGCGGGCTTGCCAGCCATCTGTCAATCAGTCTACATTGACGCTGACAGTTGCCCTTGAAATCAGATATTCAAATCGCGCCAGCGCACCGCTATGTCAGCGCACTGCTATGAATGATTGAGTCAAAGACTCGCAACAACAAACAGGCCCTGCGGAGCGCGCAAAACTTTGGCAAATTACACCGGTCTTTTTTGAATTTTGTGCTCACGCGCTATGCTCCTTACCTTTTTGGCGTAGTGAAGCTCACGGTACAAACGTTAAGGTGTTTGCCGCCGCTTTCTGTTCAGCGAGAAGTTTGCGCGTTTGTCCCTACAGCAGGCTTCCCCCTGAGAATTTCGCAAACCGCATGAGTTGGGATCCAAGTGTTCGCACCAGGCATTTCACCGTGATGACCGCGCTCTTGTTAGTGGCAGTGGCGGCTTGGCTGTGCTTTAACCTGACGCGCTTGCTCAACGCGCAACTCGTCACCCGGCACCGCGCCATCGAAACGCTGGCCGATCAGGTCACGCTGATTGCCCAGCAGGCCATCTTGAGCCGTCCGCAGGAAACGCCCCAGGCCGCCGTCGGCCAGGATCGGGCGCTGATTGCGCTGGTCAAAGCCAGTATCGGTGAACGCAAGGATTTCGCCTATTGCGCCATCATTGCCGAAGACGGCACGATCATCGCCGAAGCCGATCCGTTCGATTTGCGCCGCCAGACCGACCGGCTCTATCCCTTTGAAGCCTTTGAAGCCGCGCGCTGGCTCAAGCAATTGGCGGTGGTGTTGCGCCGCAGCGATATTTTTGAGTTGAACCTGCCGATCAGCCTGAGCAACAAACCCTTCGTCAACATTCTGGTCGGCGTGCCTGCCGCTGGGCTGCGCCAGGAATTGATCCCTTCGCTCAAACTGGGACTGGTTTTGTCACTGATTATCTTGGGCGGCGGGATGTTGTTTGCGGCCCTGCTGTCTGGTTACGTGTTGCGTCCCTTGCGCGAGATTGTGGCCAGCATCGAGAACCTGGAAGAGGAAAGTCTCTCACACGCCGCGCTGGCCGTCAGTGCCAATCCGGCAACCAGCGGCGAATTGCCCACTGCACCCGTCAACCCGCCGCACGACATGCAAAACATCGCGCAACGTTTGCGCGAACTGGGCCGCCGCTTCGCCGGCAGCCGCAACGAAATCGAAACCATCCGTGACCAATTGCAACAGGTCGTCGGCAATCTGACCGAACGTGTCTTGCTGCTCGACCGCGAACAGCGCGTCATCCTGGCCAGCCCCGAAGCCGAAAAGCTGCTCGGCAACGGCAACTTCACCTTGCGCGGTAAACGGCTGCCCGATGCACTCACACGCACGCATCCGCTTTCGATCATCACCGAACGCGCCTTCAGCGGACGCCAATCGTTGCAAGAGATGGCGACGATTGCCGCGAATGGGGCGGGGCATCCGCAAACGATTCTGGCCTCGCTACAACTCTTTCAGGATCGCGGCCAACCGGCGGGCGCGCTGCTGACCTTGCGGGATTTCGAGACGATTCAACGGCTCGAAACGCAACTTGATTTCGCCAGCAAGGTCGCCGCGCTCAACCGCATCACCGCCGGGGTCGCGCACGAAGTCAAAAATCCGCTGCACTCGATGGTGATTCATCTCGAACTGCTGTCGGCGAAACTAGACGCGGGCCTTGATCCCAAACAGCACCTCGACATCCTGACTTCCGAAGTCAACCGCCTGAAGCGCGTCGTGCAAACCTTCCTCGATTTCACGCGCCCGGTCGAAGTGAAACTCAAAGACATGGACGCCAATACCCTGGTGCGCGAAGTCATCCTGCTAGCCGCCGATGCGCGTGAACAGGGCGTCAACTTGGTCGAGCAATACGGCAAAAGCCCGCTCACGATTAAAGCCGATTCCGATTTGCTCAAACAATCGCTGCTCAACATCATCGTCAACGGCTGCCAAGCCATGTCCGAAAAAGGCGATGGCGGCAAACTGACCATCGAAACGGGCCGCCTTCACGAAGACGAGCAGGAGATGGTTTTCATCTCGATCCGCGACACCGGGCCGGGCATCCCTGAGCAGGTGCGCGAAAAGATTTTCAACCTCTATTTCACCACCAAACCCCAAGGCAGCGGCATCGGCCTCGCGCAGGCCTTCCGCGCCGTGCAATTGCACAACGGTAAGATTCAACTCGACACCGAACTGGGCAAGGGCACGTGCTTTCGGATTCTGCTGCCCAAAGCATAGTAGTCAGTGGTCAGTGGCCAGTGGTTAGTGGCTAGCGATCAACCAGCCACTGACTACCGACTACTGACCACTGACCACTGACCACTGACTACTGACTATTGACTACTTTCAACATGGACAAAACCTTCGACGACTACCAACTGGATGAAATCCTGCTCACCCGCACGCGCACGATCACCGAAGCCGACATCGTGAACTTTGCCGGCCTGTCGGGCGATTTCCACGAACTGCACATGAGCGAGGAATACGCCAAGCGCGGCCCCTTCGGCAGGCGCATCGCTCACGGCGCGCTCGTGTTCAGCATTTCAACGGGGCTGATGATTCAGATGGGCGCGAGCGAGCACATCATCGCGTTTTACGGCCTGGACAAACTGCGCTTCGTCAAACCGGTCTTCATCGGCGATACCCTCCGCGTCAAAAAACGCGTGCTCGAACTTGCGGCCAAAGACGACCAGCGCGGCGTGGTCGCGTTTGAGACGACTGTGCTGAACCAGCATGACGAGCCAGTGATTGTTTATATTGATCGGGTGTTGGTGAAACGGCGCGGTTGAAGCAAGGGTGTTTGACTTCTTTACCATTGCTCGCCAAGCTAGCGCCGCTATGAAACGAACCCCGATTGAACCACCGCCCTCGCACCTGAAAAACCTGGTGCAGTCGTGGCGCACCCTGACCGAACAGCTTCAGCAAGGCGGCGGCCCGGACAAAATCCAAAAACAACATCAGCAGGGCAAACTCACCGCGCGCGAACGCATCGCCGCGCTGTTCGATGCTAATACACGCTTTCAAGAGATCGGCTTGCTCATCGCCTACGATCAATATGAAGGGCAGGCCCCGGCGGCGGGCGTGGTGACGGGTGTTGGCATGGTCGCGGGCAGGGAAGCCGTGATTGTGGCGAACGACGCCACCGTCAAGGCGGGCGCGTGGTGGCCCGAAACGATCAAGAAGATTTTGCGCGCGCAGGAAATCGCCATGCGTTGCCGCGTGCCGATCGTTTATCTGGTGGATTCGGCGGGCGTGAATCTGCCGTATCAGGACGGCGTCTTTCCCGGCCAATACGGCGCGGCGCGGATTTTTTATTACAACTCGATCATGCGGCGGTACCTGAAGGTGCCGCAGATCGCTGCCGTGATGGGGCAGTGCGTGGCGGGTGGCGCATATCTGCCTGCGCTCTCCGACGTGATCTTGATGGTCGAAGGCACTTCGTTTATGGGTTTGGGCGGGCCGAATTTGGTCAAGGGCGCGACGGGCCAAAAGGTGGACAGCGAGACGCTGGGTGGCGCGCGTATGCACAACGCCGTGTCGGGAGTGGCGCATTACCGGTCAAAGAATGACGAAGAGTGTTTGCAACAGATTCGCAAGCTGATCGCTGAACTGCCTGCCAAAGCGGCTACGCGTGTGAACATTGCCGAAGCGCAAGACGCGGCCAGAAACGCCGATGCGCTTTACGACTTGCTGCCCGCCGATCATCGCGCGCCTTATGATGCGCGGGCCGTGCTGGATTGCATTCTGGATGCGGACAGCTTTGACGAATTCCAGGCTGACTTTGCCAAAGAGATGATCACCGGCCACGCGCGCCTGGGCGGCATCAGCGTCGGCGTGATCGCCAACAGTCGCGGCCTGATTTCCAATGGCCCCGGCAAGCCGCCCAAATTCGGCGGCATCATTTATACCGAGAGCGCCGAGAAAACGGCCTACTTCATCGAAACCTGCAACCGGCACGGCACGCCGCTGCTGTTCATTCAGGACGTCTCCGGCTTTATGGTCGGCGTCGAGGCTGAAAGCTCCGGCATCATTCGCGCCGGCGCGCGTTTTGTCGAAGCGATGGCGACCGCGACCGTGCCGAAGATCGTCCTGACGCTCAATCACGCGAGTGGCGCGGGCTATTACGCGATGGCGGGGCAAGGCTTTGATCCCGATTTTATTTTCACGCTGCCGACCGGGCGCATGGCCGTGATGGAAGGCGAATCGGCGGTGATGGCGCTCTTTGCCGCGCAGTTGGATAAGCTCAAGGCCACAGGCAAAGAGCCGGACGACAAGTTGCGCGCGGAGATGGCGCGCGTGCGGGCCGATTACGAACGGCAGCTCGATGCCAAATATGCGGCGGCGCGTGGCTTTGTGGATGCGGTACTCGCGCCGGAAGAAATTCGCCCCGCGCTGGAATTGGCCTTGCGCACGGCGCTCAACAATCCGGGCGCGCATCTGGGAGCGTTTGTGCTAGAGTGAATCACGTTTTTAGCCGCAGATTTTCGCAGTTCGACGAGATGTATTTAAGAATGAAACCCCGCAGAAACGAAGCACACGCAACAGGCCGTTGCTGCTCTGAGGTCTCTTCCAAACTTCTTCGTGTCCTTCGTTTCTTCGGGGTGAAAGAGTCATCGCCTTTCAATGACTGACTTTGATCCGCGTCCATCTGCGAAAATCTGCGGCCAAGATTCTTGCTGGAGGGGAAACAGTTGATCGAAATTTATGTGATGCGCCACGGCATTGCCGCCGATCTGGGCGAAGGCGGTGTGCTCAAAGATGCCGACCGACCGTTGACGCTGGAAGGGCGCGCCAAACTCAAACAAGCCGCGTTGGGCCTGTGCGAACTGGGGCCGAAATTCAATCTGATTTTCACCAGTCCACTATTGCGCGCACGCCAGACCGCCGAAGTCGTCGCCGAGGTTTTAGAACTGCAACACAAAGTCAAAACCCTGGAATCGCTCGCGCCGGGCCGCCAGTTCGCCCAGGGCGAAGGCGGGCACGCCGAAATCTTCCTCGAACTGGGCGCGTACCAATTCGACCGCGCCTTGCTGGTCGGCCACATGCCCGACTTGTCCGAACTGACATCGTACCTGCTGACGGGCAATCGCAATCTGAATGTCGAATACAAAAAAGGCGCGCTCTGTTGCGTCGAAGTGTCCAGCCTGCCGCCGCGCGGGCCGGGGCTGTTGCGTTGGATGCTGACGCCCAAACAAATGCGCCTGATGAACAAGGGGAAATAGAACACCATGAATCCCTGGCATGAAGTCGAACTCGGTGAGCAGGCCCCCGAAATTTTCAACGCGGTCATCGAAATTCCCATTGGCTCCAACGTCAAATACGAACTCGATAAAAAGACCGGCCTCTTGCGCGTAGATCGCATTCTCTTCAGCTCGGTGCATTACCCGGCCAATTACGGCTTCCTGCCGCGCACCTATTGCGACGACAACGACCCGCTGGACGTGCTCGTCTTGGGCCAGGTCGAAGTCGTCCCGCGTTGCATCATGCGCGCCAAAGCCATCGGCGTGATGCAGATGATTGATCAGAACGAAGAGGACGACAAAATCATCGCCGTCCACGCCGACGACCCCGAATACCGCGATTACAAAGACATCTCGGAACTGCCCGAATACAAGCTGAAATCGGTGCGGCGGTTTTTTGAGGATTACAAGGCGCTCGAAAACAAGCAGGTCAAGGTGGAGCGGTTTATGGGGCGCTTCGATGCGCTCAATATCATCGAGCGGAGCATGAAGCTGTACGAAGATATGAAGCCGCAACTCATCAAATAACGCTTTGCTTCACCAGCTTGCCGCCCGGCCTTATTTAATACTGACCTTGACCGTGTTCGCCGCCTTGCCATCCGCAGTCAACACCAAGTCAACCTCGCCACGTCCCGCCAAGGCGCGCGGCAACGGCCCGACATTGATTTGATCGAGGCCCACCAAATCACCCTGCGCTCCGACAAAGCTGACGGGCGTCTCGACACCGCCAATCCGGCAAGTGACGGCGGAGAGATTGCTGCGTCCGCGAATGCCGGTGCCGAATAGCAACAGCACGGCCTGCTCAGTGCTCGCGCCCAAATCTATGGGGATGGGTACGAACCGATTGGCGTTGGCGTCGAACTGCGCGACCGGCTCGAAGCTTTGTGAACCATCGGTTCGCACCCGCAAGGCGACCGCTGCTGCGACGCCTTGCCCGTTGCCGTTGGCGCTAAACAAACCTGGCGCTACACGAGCGACGTTGATTTCCCCGAACGAGGATTCGTTCAGTCCGCTTAGCATGAAAACGACGGCTTTGCCCGCTGCGGTGCCTGGCGGCAACTGATAGTTGACTTGACTCGGTGAGACGAAAAAGAGCGGGGCGTTGCGCTCAACACCGGCACTGTCGCGCACGGTAAGGCGTGTGCCGCCCAATGAAATCGGCAATGGCACTGAGGACGCGGCTTGCGTTGTCGTAGCCAGATTGGCGCCGAAAGCCGCGACGATGGTTTCGGCGGCGATTTCATTGGCGCTGAAGCTGGCGGCAGAAGTATTCGCCAAGTTGGCCGGTTGCAGATGCGGATTCGTGGCAGCAAAAACACCGTGCCCGGTCGTTCCCGCAAACAGCAGGTTGCCGCGCATAGCGAGACTGGTGATGTTACTGAAAGGCAAGCCTGCGTTAATGGGCGACCAGTTATTGCCGTTGTTCGTGGAATAAAAAATACCCGTGGAAGAGGCGGCGTAAAGCACATCGCCATTGAACGCAAAATCATTGACGAACAATCCGGTTTGCGCGCGCACAAAACTTGCGCCGTTATCTGTCGAAACCGCGATATTGCCCACATTGTTGGCGCTGTAGCTGTAATACACATTGTTTCCACGCGCGGCTACTTTGAAAGCTCCGACAGGCGTTGCCCCCAGATTCGCCGGGTTGAAATTGGCGCCGCTATCGGTCGAGCGCAACAGGTTCGTCGTGGTTCCGGCGAAAAGGTAAACGCCATTCGCCGCCAAGCGCGCGGGCGTCGGGGTTAACGACCTGCCGCCGTTCAATTGCGTCCAACTACCGGAATCTGCCGCGAGCTTGTGCACGATACTGAAACTGAGGGCATACACGTCATTGCCGCTGACAGCCAGGTCTGTGATGGTTGAGGCGCTGGTCAAAGCCAAGCCGCGATTGACCGCCGTCCACGTTGTTCCGTTATCGCTGGAAAAGTACGCCCCGCCATACGCCGTGCCAGCCAGCAAATCGTTGCCGCGTGCGAGCAGCCGCCGCACGTTATAGGGGCGACCATTCAAATTCAACGTTGTCATGGGAAGCCAGTTTTGCCCATCATTCGTGGAACGGAAAAAGCCGCTGTCGCCCGCAGAGGCCACCAGCACGTTGTTATTCGCCGCCAGTGCGGTCATTGCGGCAGCGGTCAACCCGGTTTGACTGGGCGTCCAACTTAGTCGGTCGGCGCTTAGCGCGAACAATCCGCCCGAGGTGCCCAGCAAGGTTGCTTGTTCTGTGCGCAACAGCGCATAAACAGTGCTGCCCATCGGCAAGCCGCGATTACTGAGGTATTCGCTCCAGTCTCCATTGAACGAAGCGATTCCTCCCTGGCAGAGCGCCAAAGGATATGGTTGCGCATTCCCGTCTGCCGCAAATCCCTGGACATTGGTCAGCAAGGAAACCGGCGAAGTACTGCTGCCTACGTTAAAGCCAATGCTGCTGGACCCCACCGGAAACCAACTCTCACCGTTGTCGAGCGAGCCGTAAACCTGCGGCTGGTTGTTCGAATAAAAGAGCGTGCCGACATAAAGGGCATTGCTGTTCAGCGTCAAAGCAAACACCGCAGGCGTGCCGTTATTCGGTAAACCTGACGTGAGCGCCCGCCAGGTCTGCCCTTGATCTGCAGAGCGAAATACCCCGAGGACTGCGCCGCCTGCCAAGCCGGCGAACAAAGCGCCATCCTTGGACACTATGGCGTTAATTCTGCCGCCACCGGGCGAGCCGCGTTCCTGCCAACTCAGCCCATTGTCCGTTGAGCGAAAGACGCGCCCGGCAGCGCTGCCTGCATATAACGTAGACTCGCTCTGCGCCAGTGCCACGAGGGAAACATTCGCCAGCGTATTGTTCCAACGCTGTCCCCCATCATCGGTATAAAAAACGCCGCTGCTGGTCGCGGCAATGACCGCCTTGCCGACTGCCAAGAGATTGTTGATTGTAACCGTGCTCAGGTTGTTGCCGCTCGCGCGCCAGGTTTTGCCGTTGTCAGTAGAGAGAAACACTCCACGCCCGCTCGTGCCAGCGTAGATGCGTCCACCTTCGCTTGCCAGCGTAAAGATTGTGCCTCCTTCTAACGGCGCCAGCGCGCGCCATTGACTCGCACTCTGTGCAGGATCAAGGAGCGCTGCCGTCTGCCGCCCATTCACCAACGGTTCATTTATTGCGCGCGCGTGCTTGCTCGAACCGAAGGAAGTTTCGCCCGTGGAGTGCGCCGTGCGAAGCGGCAGAAGCGCAAGGAGCGAGATCACGCATACAACCAGCAGCAGGGTTGTCGCGGAGTGAATGGTTGAAGACAAAGTTCGAATCAACATAGTAGCTCCGGCTGATGTGCTTGCTCTCAGCGAGAGTCATTGCCCCACGGCAGACCCGCTCTAGGCGCCAAGCATGTCGAATAAAGAAGAATCGTTTCGCGAGCCTGACCAGTGGCGTTGTGGTCTGCCCAGGGCCGGTTCAAGCAGCACTTCTGTTGCTCGCGCCGGTTCCCATTCGCGAAGTTGACAAAACCATTGCTCTACCTGCACCCGCACCGCCGCGCTGGCATTGCCTGCCAGATCAACCAACTGCACCTCCACATCGCTGGGCAGGAAAACGGCATTGCGAAAGTTATAGCTCAACGTGAAATTGACCGTTCCAGCGGTCTGTCCGCTGAGATTCAGGAAAGCGCCGGTTGCTTCGAACGCTCCACAAACCGCAGAGCCCAGAATGCGGAAGCGCAGTTTGGCGCTGTTAGCCAACGCGCCATTGAACGCAATATCCCCGTCGGCATCGGTGAAATTGAAACGTCCGCTGAGCGTGGCGACACCGCTGGCGAAGTCGGGTTTATTGAGACTGGCGTTGGTGATGCTGGGAGTTGGATTGACCGCTGTCCCGCCGATGTTCACGCGAACGGTGTTGGCGGTTTTGCCATCCACAGTCAGCACTGCATCTATTTCGCCGCGTCCCGCCAGACTGCGCGGCAGCAGCACATTGGCTTGATCCAAACCGGCGAGATCGCCCTGTGCTCCGGCAAAAGAGACTTCAGCGGTTGCGCCGCCTAGACGCGCACTGACGGCAGCGAGCGCGCTGCGGTTGCGGAAGCCGGTGCCGAACAACAACAAAAACACGCGGTCAGTGGCTGGCCCCAGATCAAGTGGTACGGCGACAAAACGATTGCTCGCCTGATCGAAGCGTACCAGCGGTTCAAAGCTTTGCGAGTTGTCGGCTTTGACGCGGAGGGCCACGGCGGCAGCAAGCCCCTGGCCATTGGCGTTGGCGGCAAACAACCCCGGCGCGACAGTGGCAATGGTCACCGTGCCCGTGCCGCTGATCGTGTTGTCACGCATAACCGTGACGATTGCCGTGCCGTTCGCGGTTCCGGCTGGAATCAGGTAGTTGATTTGCCCCGGTGAAACGAAGAAAAGGGGAGCCGGGCGTTCGGCCCCGGCGCTATCTTTGACCTTGATGTTCGTGCCCGCCAAGGCAGTAGGCAACGGTGAGGCGTTCGCGCTCGCCGTTGTCGTCGCCAGCCCTTGTCCGAAACCGGCGGCGATGCTTTCAGCGGTTAGTTCAGTACCGAGGAAGCTGGCGGCGGAAATAGTCGTCAGCGGCGCTTGCGTCTGCACGGTAAAGGCCGCCGTCGGAAAATCGGTGCAATTAGTCTTGCCGACCGTGATGGGGCCAGTGGTCGCGCCTGTGGGCACTTGCGCCGTGATCTGGGTGGCGTTGTTGACGGTGAATGTGGCGGTGATGTTGTTGAATTTGACGGCAGAGACGCCGATCAAATTGGTACCGGTGAGCGTGACTGCCGTGCCGACGCTGCCGCTGGCCGGATTGATGCCACTGATGGTGTGGCAATCCGGTTGTTGCTGCGCGCTGAACGTAGTGCCAGAAATACTTACACTGCCGAAGAGGATGCCGCCGCCACATTGCGCAAAGCCTACGCGAAAGTTGCTGATGCTGCCGGTCATGGCCGTCGCCGAACTAAAGGTTCCGCGCGCGCGCGGCGCTTCGCCGGTCACGAAGGCGATCCCGCCACAGCCGACCTCGGCATCAAATTGATTGTTGCTGATGGTGGTGGTGAAGCCGCACAGCTTGTATACACAGGTGCCCAGGCCCGAAAAGCTCATCCGGTAATCAACTTCCAGATTGACGACACGGCCTTGTTCGTCAATCGCAAACTTGATTGGCAAATCCTGCGCGGTGCGGCCCGTCCAACTGCCACGGGTTTGGGCCGGGACGGATTGTGCCTTTGGCCGCAGCCGCTGGTTGGAATGGTGAGCCGAGAGGCTGACGGACGTGCTGAATATCGTCAGCACGCAAACAAAGCCTAACAACATTCGGTTAAAGCGTCGCATGTTCACTCCGTTTTTACAGGACAGGGTTTGTGGTGATGGCATTGTCAGCCACGAACGGCGGGTGTAAATTGCCGCCCTCTTCAACAGGCAAACAATCCAACACCCGCCGCGAAGCAGTTGGGCTTCACTGGCTACATGCGCCAACTGGGGCTGAAGTGGTGGAGTTGCGCAAGAATTTTTTTTCAGCCGCCAATGCGCTCGTTGCCAGTCAGTCAGTGCAATCCTTTTCCCTTAAGGAGGCCACATCCGATGCTGACCGAAACCCCGCGAGCAGAGGCCGCGCCCGGCGCGGTGACGCAATTGCTGTTGCAATGGCACAACGGTGATCAAGCCGCCTTCGACCAACTCTTCCCGCTGGTTTACGAAGACTTGCGGCGGCAGGCGCGGCAGGCGTTGCGCGGCGAGCGGGCCGGGCAGACGCTGGAAACGCGCGCGCTGGTCAACGAGGCCTATCTGCGGCTGGTCGAGGCCGGGCGCGTGGATTGGCATGGGCGCGCGCACTTTTTGGCGATTGCGGCGGAGGTGATGCGGCGCGTGTTGGTGGAATGCGCGCGCCGCCGCCAGCGCCACAAACGCGGCGGCGAATGGACGCGCGTGACCCTGGATGAGTCGCTGGTGATCGAACGCGAAGGCGTGACCGATTTGGTGGCGCTGGATGAAGCGCTCGAATGGCTGCGGCAGTTCAAGCCGCGCAAAGCCCGGGTCGTCGTGTTGCGTTTCTTTGGCGGGCTGACCATCGAAGAGACAGCGGCGGCCTTGGGGATTTCGACCGATACGGTCAAAACCGATTGGCAGACGGCGCGTTTGTGGCTGGCCGAACGGCTGGGCGGAAAGGAGGCACATCATGAATCAAGCGCGCTTTGACCGGATTGATGCTTTGTTGGAAGGCGCGCTGGCCGTTGAACCGGCGGCGCGCGCGGCTTGGTTGAAAGAAGCCTGCGGCACTGACGAAACGCTGCGCTGTGAGGTCGCAGCCTTGCTCAGTCTGCAAGCTGTGGCGGCGCAACTGCCGGAGCGCGCCGATCTGACCGGCGCATTCGTCGAAGAGGCGGCGGCCTTCACCGGTCAGCAGATTAGCCATTACCGTATCGAAGAGCGCCTGGGCGTGGGCGGGATGGGCGAAGTCTGGCGCGCGTGGGATGAGCGGCTCAAACGCGCGGTGGCGCTCAAATTCCTGCCCGCCGGGTTCAATGCCGACCCGGAGCGCGTGCGGCGCTTTGAGGTGGAAGCCAATGCCGCCTCGCAACTCAACCATCCGAACATCATCACCATTTACGAAATCGGCGCGGCTGCCAGTGAAGCGGGCGGCGCGCATTTCATCGCCACCGAATACGTCGAAGGCCAGACGCTGCGGCAGTGGCTGACCGATCCTGAAACCAAACAGTCGCGCCGCTTGAGCGTCATGCAAACGCTCGATTGCGCCACGCAAATCGCCAGCGCGCTCAAAGCCGCGCACGCCGCCTGGATCGTGCACCGCGACATCAAGCCCGAAAACATCATGGTGCGCTCGGATGGGCTAGTGAAGGTGCTCGATTTCGGCATCGCCAAGCTGAATGAAAGGGATGAGGGCGGAGGACTGAGGGATGAAAGCAGCCGTCCGATTCATCCTTCATCCTTCATCCCTCATCCCTCACTCACCGCGGCGGGGACGATTTTGGGCACGGCCAGTTATATGTCGCCCGAACAGGCGCGCGGCGCAACGCTGGATGGACGCACGGATGTTTTCTCGCTGGGCTTGGTGCTTTACGAAATGGTGACAGGCGCGCGCTTGCTCGCCGGGGCGCCGCTGGTCGAAGCGGCGGATGTTTTGCGCGGTGCGCAGGAGCCATTGTCAGCGCAACTGAAATTCGAGCACGCGCCGAAAGAACTCGAACGCATCATCCGCAAGGCGCTGCGGCGTGAGCGCGCGGAACGCTACGCCACGGCGGGCGAGTTGCTGGACGAGCTGAACAAATTGAAACAGCGGCTGGCCAACCGCACCAGCCGCCGCCTAGTCGGGTTGGGCGCGCTGGCGTTGTTGTTGGCTACGCTATTTGTGGTGGGGACAGCGCGGCTTTCGATCCATGAAATGTGGGAAGAACAGGTGTTGCGCGACGGGCACACGGCGGCGGCGCGGCGCGCGGTCTTTTCGCCGGATGGGCGTTTGCTGGTTTCAGTTGGTGAAGACAAGCAAGTGATCGTCTGGGATTTTGCGAAGCGCGAACGGCTGGCGACCTTCAACGATCACACCGACTGGGTGGCGGCGGTCGCTTTCTCGCCGGACGGGAAATGGTTTGCGACAGGGAGCGCTGACCAGACGGTGATTGTTTGGGACGCCGTCAAACTACAGAAAGAGGCAGTGCTGCGCGGGCATCGTGGCAGAGTGGTCAGCGTAGCTTTCTCGCCGGATGGGCAAGTGCTGGTTTCCGCCGATGCTGCTGACGATTCACTGGGTCAAGCCACGCTGCTGTGGCGCGTGGGGAGTTGGGAAAAATATGCGCAGATTCCGGCTGGTGCTGCTGACGCTAATTCGCCGCTGTTTAGTGCTGGCGGCAAGCGGCTGATCTATCACCGCGATAGTTCGCAAGATCACCTGCCAAATACCTGGGACATGGCGACAGGGCAACCGCTGGGCGATGAGTTCGATTCGGCCTGGGCTGGCAACAACGCCGCGCTCTCGCCCGCTAGCGCGTGGCTGATCAGCATAACCGCTCAGGGTGAAGTCATCTTTGCCGACTTCAAACGGCGGCGGTTGCTGGGCCGCTTCGAAGCGCATCAGGACAACGGACGCGCGGTTGCCATTTCGCCCAATGGGCGGCTGGCGGCAACGGGCGCCGAAAACATCATTCTGTGGGATGCGGTGACGCGGCGGAAGATCACGACGATTGATTACCCGTCCATTGTTTGGAGCGCGGCGTTTTCGCCCGACGGACGCTGGCTGGTTTCGACGCACGGCGACGGCGGGATTCGGGTTTGGGACGTGGTGGAGCGGCGGCGCGCCGTCGGTTTCAACGAACACGACGGCCCGGTGCGCGCCGTGGCCTGGGCGCGCACCGGCAAACGCTGCGCTTCGGCGGGCGAAGATCGTTCGGTGATGGTTTGGAATGCGGAAAGCCAGCGCCGCGAGATGTTGCTCTTCGGTCATGCCACGCGCGTCGTGGGCCTGGCTTTCGCGCCGGATGGCGCAACGTTGGCTTCGGTTGACCGCGACGGAACAGTGATTATTTGGGAACTGGCGCAGCAGCGCGAACGGCTGCGGTTCGCGCATCCGCAGAATGAAGGAGATGCTGCCGCCAACTGTCTGACGATTTCGCCGGATGGCCGCTGGTTGGCAACTTCGCACGGAGTTTATGACAGCGCCACTGGTCGGCAGTTGGCGGATTTTCAACTCAAGGGGCCTTGGCTCAGCGCAAACGCAATTTATGGCCTGGCCTTTTCCGCCGATGGTTTGCGGCTGGCGACGGCCAATTCAAATGGCCGTGTCGTCGTGCTCGATACCACGACCTGGAGCCAGGTTGAAAAGGCCGACTTCACTCCGCGTTCGTTCATCAGTGTCGGGTTTGCGCCTGACGGCAAACAATTGGTGACCGGTGAAGATGGCAAGCTCGTGCAGTTGTGGACGACGCAGCCGCTGCATCCAACCGAAGTCATTGGCAAACACGACGCGCGCATCAAATCGGTCGCCTTCTCGCCCGACGGCAAGCAGGTCGTTTCGGCAGGCGATGACAAAGCAATTGCGCTGTGGGATGTCGCCGGGCGTCGGCTGGTGACGCGTATCGGGCTGCACACCGCGCCGGTTTATGCGGTGGCCTTTTCACCGGATGGCAAACAGTTGCTTTCCGGCGAGCACGATCATTCGGTGCGGCTTTACACGCGCCAGCGCACGTTGTGGGGGATGAATTGGGATTGAGGCAACCTGGGTGCGCAGCGCTTCCAGCGTGCAGTCTTGGCATAGCACCTGATGAATCTGAAAGGAAACCCTTCGGCATTGTTCGGTCTTTCGCCAAGAGCACGCTGGAAGCCGTGCGTACCCAGGTTGAGCGCATTCAGTTCCGCTCAGCCAACCCCAGTGCCTTCATCTCATAAGCCAGCGTCTCGCGCAGCCCCTCCGCCAGCGGCCGCGCCTGAAAGCCCAACTCGCGTTCCGCCTTCGCGCTGCTGCCCAGATAGGTCGCGCCCGCCGAAACGCGCAAGGTTTCAGAGGCAAAGTTTTCCGGCACCGGCACGAGCTTTTCCATTACGCCCATCATCCCCGCCAGCACCCGCAACATGCCCGGCGAGCCTTTCAAACGCGGCGCTTTGATACCGGTGATTTGTTCGGCCAGTTGCAGCGCATCCACCAACGTACACGGCGGCCCGGCGATGATGTAGCTCTCACCGACGCGGCCTTTTTCCATGGCCAGCAAGTGGCCGCGCGCGGTGTCGGCGACGTGGGCCCAGCAATAGGCGACTTGGTCGGGCACGAGGGGCAGGCGTCCGCGCAGGTAATCGCGCAAGGCGTTGCCGATGGCGCTGGTGTCGCCGGGGCCGTAATTGACGCCGGGTTGCACGATGACCAGCGGCAGCCCCGCTGCGATCAGCGGCAGCGCGACTGCGTAATGCGCTTGCCACTTGGTGCGGTCGTATTCGCTGAGGTGCGCGCCATTGAAGCGGTACGCTTCGTCTACGATTTGGCCGTGCGTGTCGGAGTTGACGGCGAGGGTGCTGGTGTATACGCCTTTGGGAATGCCGAGTTCGCGCATGAGTTCGAGCACGTTGCGGGTGCCGCCGACGTTGATCTTTTTGGCGGCGGCTTTGTCGCGCGCGCCGACTTTGTACCAGGCGGCGAGGTGAAAGACGCCGTCCACGCCGGTCATGGGCGCGCGCATGCTTTCTTTATCGGTGATGTCGCCGGGCGCGAGTTGCAGGCCGAGTTGGGCCAGGTCTTGCGCTTGGGCGGAGTTGCGGACGAGCGCGGTGACGTGGTGTCCGGCGGCGGCGAGTTGGCGCGCGACGTGGCCGCCGATGAACCCGGTTGCGCCGGTGATGAAGTATTTCATGCGGGTATGCTCCTCTTGCTGGATGTCTTTGCGGCAATGAATTGCGGCGCGGAATATACAGACTTCCAGCAAAATAAACCACGAAGCAAACGAAGCAAACGAAGAGAGCGGGGCTTTCGCGGCACCCGCTGGCGCATCTGCTGAAGACGTTGCCCTGATCCAGGAATCAGGATTGCCGTGCAAGCGTGCCGGTCTGCGACTTTGCAAAAGCCCAGCTTGGGTTGTGAGGCGGGCGGGCGGCTGATGACGAAACCGGTGGGCTACGCTATGCTCTGCCCGCCGAAAGCTGGGTTTGCAAAAGGCGCATCATGGCTACTCCCATCCTGACCACAAAGCTATCACTTCCGCCTAAACGACCGGACTGGATCGTGCGGCTGCGTTTGTTGAATCAGTTGGACAAGGGGTTGGGGCGCAAACTGACGCTGATTTCGGCGCCGGCGGGTTCGGGCAAGACGACGCTGGCGGCTTCGTGGTTGCACGGCCTGAGCGGGCACAAGCATGGTGCGGTAAACATCGCCTGGCTTTCGCTGGATCAGGAAGACAACGACCCGGTGCGCTTTCTCTCGCACTTGATCGCCACGTTGCAGCGGCTTGCTCCGCAGTTGGGGCGGGCGGCGCAGGCTTATCTGAAAACGCCGCACGTGCTCAATCTCAATCATCTGATGACGCTGCTCATCAACGACTTGGCCAAGCATTCCGAAGCGAGCACCACGCAACCCCCGCAACAAAACATCCTGGCGCTTGATGATTACCACGTCATCAGTCAGCGTGACCTGCAAACCGCCATCGCGTTTTTTCTGGAAAACCTGCCGCCGCACTTTCATCTGGTCTTGGCGACGCGCGAAGAACCAGCCTTGCCCTTGCCACGCTTGCGTGTGCGGCGCGAAGTGACCGAGATACGCCCGCAGGATTTGCGCTTCACCGGCGAAGAGACGGTCGCCTTTCTGAAACGCACGATGGGGCTGGCGCTAACCGCCGAAGAAATGCGCGCGCTGGAAGATCACACCGAAGGTTGGGTGGCGGGCTTGCAAATGGCGGCGCTCTCGTTGCGCGGACGTGGTCGCAATGAAGGGCCTAGTGAAGATGAAGAGCCACCCGTTTTGCAGTTGGCTTTGCCACCGGCTTGGCAAACCGAAGCGTTGGGCAGCGGCGGGCGCGACATCATTGATTATCTGGCGGCAGAGGTGTTGCGGCAGCAGCCCGCAGAGATGCGCGCCTTTTTGCGTCAGACCGCCATCCTCGACCGGTTCAATGCCGCGTTGTGCGATGCCGTCACGGGGCGCGGCGATGGACAGGCCGCGTTGGCGTATCTCGAACGCGCCAACCTCTTTCTGATTCCGCTCGACGAACAGCAGCAGTGGTTTCGCTACCATCACCTGTTTGCCGATTTTCTGCGCACCGCATTGACCGAGCCGGAGCAGCAGGCCTTGCACGTTGTCGCCAGCCGCTGGCACGAGGCGCATGGCTCAATGCCCGAAGCGATCAAGCACGCCCAGGCGGGCCGCGATCACGAGACGGCGGTGCGCCTGATCCGGCGCGGCGCTGAAGAAGCATGCCGCGTTGGCGCATACAGCACCTTGCTCGGCTGGGTGAACGCGCTGCCGGAAAAAGTCGTGCGCGCGCACAGTGATTTGCTGGTGCATAAAGGCTGGATTCTGTATTTGCGCGGCGAGATCGTCACCGGTGAAGCCTACGCCGCGCTCGCCGTCGCCAACGAACGCCCGGATGCGCCGCCCCTGCATCGTGGCATGTTGCGGGGCTTTCAAGCCTATCTGGCAATCAATCGTGATGAACCGGCGCAAGCCGTAAAGTTTGCCGAAGAGGCGTTGACCTTTCTCAACGAGACCGAATCCTTTTAGCGAACGACGGCGCTCAGCCATTTGGGACAGGCGCAACGGCTCGTCGGCGACCGGCAGGCGGCGCTTCACACATTGCGCCAGACCATTGCGCTGGGGCAGCGGCTAGGACATTACCTGCCTACGTTGGAAGCGTTGGGGTATCTGGCATTGCTACTGTATCAACAGGGGAAATTACGCGAAGCCATCCGTTCGTGCGAGCAGGCGGCTTGCCAGTTCATGGACGCGCACGGGCATCCGCTGCCCGTCGCGGGGTTTATTTACGTCCCGCTGGGCATGCTCTATTACGAGATCAACGACCTGCCGCGCGCCGCTTATCACCTGACGACTGGCATTGCGCTCTGTCAGCAGATGGGGACGGTGTATGCCACACTGGCCGGGCAGCGCACGCTGCTCAAATTGCACGCCGCGCAAGGCGAACTTGAGGCTGCCTGGGAAGTCCTCGCGGCGGCGCGCGAATTGGCGGAGCGTTCAGAAAATCAACGGCGCATTCGCACCGTGACGGCCATGCGCGCCGAATTGCAATTGCGGCAGGGCCACACCGCCGCCGCCGCCGCGACGCTCAGCGCATTGCCCGCCGCTGCGGCAGCGCGCTCCGAACAAGAGAATCTGACCTCTGCCCGCTTGTTACTGGCGCAGGATCAGCCCCAAGCGGCCGCCGCCCTGTTACAACAAATCGAAGGCTTCGCCCGTCAACAGGGCCGCGAGGGCAGCTTGATTGCGATTTACCTTTTGCAGACGCTGGCCCAGCAGGCGTTGCAACAGCCAGAGGCCGCACGGGCTTATTTGGAACAGGCGCTTTGCCTGGCCGCGCCCGAAGGCTACCGCCGCCCCTTTCTGGATGAGGGCACGGCCATTGTCGCGCTTCTGCCGCGCAGCCAGCACCTCGCGCCTGCGTTCGTGGCCGGGCTGCTCGAAGGGTTTTCCAAACAAGCCCACGGCACGCCAGCAGCAGTTGCTTCCGCCGCCAGGAAGCAACTGCTGCTGGAACCGCTTAGCGAAACTCAGCGCACCATCTTGCGCCTGGTCGCCGACGGCTTATCAAACCGCAACATCGCCGCCCGCCTCGCTATTACCGAAGGCACGACCAAATGGCACTTGAACCAAATATACGGCAAGCTGAGCGTCGGCAGCCGCACGCAAGCCGTCGCGCAGGCCCGCCAACTCAACCTCATCTGACAAATGCAGAAACATGGCCAAAGAGCATGGAGTTCAGGCTTCAGCCTGTCTTGGAGAGCGCGAGCACAGGCTGAAGCCCAATGGCATTGAATTAAGCGTGACAACGAGGTGTTCAGAGTTCACGCTTCAGCGTGTCTAAGTCGAATTAACACGCTGAAGCGTGAACTCTGAACACTAATTCAATGCCATTAGGCTTCAGCCTGAACTCCATGCTCTTTGGCGTATGTCCTGAAGACTTTTCTGTTCTGACCCTAACTTTCGATAGGTGAACCCCTCCCGCCAGCTTGTTAGACTCCACTGACCGCCCGTTCAGTAAGCATCAATAAACTGCGGGTGGCGCATAAACGCAGACCTCCTGTTGACTCGATAAAACTATAACGAAGCAATCATCTTGGTTCGGGGCTAGCTGTGGGATGACATCAAGGCAGGGCAAAGACCCTGTCTGATTATTCAAGCACCAGAATAGCAAGCACCAGATCGGGCGGGTTCAACCCGTCGCCAGATCAACTTCCAACCAGCAACTTTGGGAGCCTGTTTCGGCGTCCACAAGGAGTCAGCACCATGAAAATTTCCGCTCGTCGCACGCTCTTTCTGCTTTGGCTTGCAGTGATTGTTGGGGGACTGTGGTTGAGTCCCGTGACGCCGGCTTATGCCCAAAACGCCACCGGCGCGATCAACGGCATGGTTACCGATCCGAATGAAGCCGTGGTCGCGGGCGCCAAGGTCAGCGCCACGCATCGTGCCACCGGCGCAGTACGCAAGCTCACTTCCAATACCGAGGGCGGCTTTATCTTCGAGAGCCTGATCCCCGGCGAATACGAGGTGAAGGTGGAGGCGCAGGGCTTCACTTCGCAATTGCAAGTGCTGACCGTGCAGGTTGGCGTGACGGTTTCCGGCAAATTCACGCTGACGGTGGGCGGGGCGAATCAGACCGTCGAAGTCGTGGGCGGCGGCGCGCCGATTTTGAATACTTCGGATTCCGGCTTGGGTGGGATCGTGACGCAGAAGCAGATTGAAAGCCTGCCACTCAACGGGCGCAGTTTTCTTTCGGTCGCCAGTTTGGAACCCGGCGTTTCGGTGACATATCAGGCGACTTCGGGTGTGCTCAATCAGAATGACTTTTTCCAAGTGGGCGTGGGCGGCGCGCCTTCATACATGACCACGATTTCGGTGGATGGCGCGCGCGCGAATGACCGCATCACGGGCGGCACCTCGCAAAACTTCTCGTCTGAAACGGTGCAGGAATTTCAAATCAGCACCATCGGCTTCGATCTCTCGACGGGCACAGTGTCGGCGGGTGCGGTCAACGTCATTTCACGCGGTGGCGGCAATGCCTATCACGGCAGTTCATTTCTGTTTTTCCGCGATCACAATCTGGCGGCCTTTTCGGCGTTGAGCCGTCCCTGCACGGGCCTGGCGACGGATAGTCCGTTGTGCGCCACCAGCGCGCGCAAACGGCTCGAAGACCCCTTCTTTGTGCGGCGGCAATATGGTGGAACGTTCGGCGGGCCGGTCATCAAGAACAAGCTCTTTTTCTTTACCAACTACGAACGCAGCGATCAAGTGGGCGCGCAACAGGTCAGGTTCACCGACCCGCTGCTGTTCGGTTACAACCACGTGGCGAAGGTGCCTTTCGATCAACATCTGATCGGCGTGCGCCTTGACTACAACGTGACGCAAAAACACACCGCCTTCATGCGCGGCAACATTGACAAGAATGACAGCATTTCGGGCGGCGGCATGGAATCGAACTGGATCGGTTCGAGCAACTATTCCTATCAAACGCAATTCGGGTTGACGAGCGTTCTCAGCCCCAGACGCGTCAACGATTTTCGCTTTGCGTATTCCTACTTTCGCAACCGGCTCTTTCCACCCTCGCAAAAAGATTGCGAGGCGCTGGCGGGCGATCCGCGTTATTGCATCGGTGTCGGCAGTACGCTGATCTCGTTCTTTGGCGGTTTGAGCATTGGCAATAACGCTAACGTTCCGCAAGACCGCCATCCGCGCACCTACCAATTCACCGACAACGTGAGCTGGACGCAGGGCACGCACCGCATCCGCTTCGGCGGCAACTGGGAACACATTTTCAGCGCGGGCAGTTGGAACCGGAATTTTGCCGGGACGTTTGGCGTCTTCAGCCCGACGACGATTGCGGCCTCGAATCCGACGTTGTATGCCACGCTGCCCGCCAGTTTGAAGCTGGGCTACACCGGCCCGGTGGCGACCTTCGCTGAATTGCTGCAACTGCCAATGACGGGCGCGTTGACCATTGGTATTGGCGATCCGATTCAGCCGGTCAAACAAAATTTCAACAAACTGGCGCGCAACAACCTGATTCGTTTTTACGCGCAGGATGGCTGGCAGATCAAACCGAAGCTCACGCTCAATTACGGCTTGGCCTGGTCGTGGGAAGACAACATCGTTTACCACGATTACGAGCGTTCGCCCTATCTGGTGGCACTAGGGCTGAAGTCCACCAAAGTGCCGCAGGATTTGAATAACTTTGATCCGGCTTTCGGTTTCGCCTGGGCGCTCAACGATAAGACAGTCATGCGCGGCAGCGCCTCGCTGCACCACACGTCAGCCAACCGCAGCTATCTGAAATTGCAGGATGAAATCCTGAACGGCCCGGCGGGCATCGGCCTGACGTCGTCCAGTTCGTCGGCGTTGGGCAATCCCAAGCTGGGCGCGGGCACAACCTGCAACCCGGCGGTGACGGGCACGTGTATCAACTTTGCGACGGTGTTGCCGACCAATCTGACCGGCGGGGAGATGCTGGCCTACCTGCCAACCTTGCGCGGCATTTTGGAAGCGCAACAGGCACGCTTTAATGGCACGGATTTGTCCATCCGCAACATTGACGTGCGCAAACAGGCACCGACCTATTTGACCGAAGCCGTCTTTGACGAACACTTCCGCACGCCCTACACGATGCATTTCAACGCGGGCGTGCAGCGGCAAGTCATGCACAACCTATCTGTCTCGGCGGATTTTGTGATGCGCCGGGGCGTCAAGTTCGGCGCTTACGAAGGCTATATGGAAGACATCAACCGCTGGAACCGCTTCAGCAGTTACTCGATCACGCCCGCGACCGGCGTGGCCGCGCCCGTCCGCAATCCGGTGTTGCCCGTTTGCTCACAGGCGCAAGCGCTCGATCCGAAGGCGCTCTGCTCGACCAACATCATCTATTACGGCAACCCCAGCATTCTCTCGCGCTACACGGCCTTGCAGGTCAAAGTGGACAAGCGATTTTCGCAAGGCTTCATGCTGACGGCGGCTTACGCCTTGCAGCGTTACACGACCTACTTGCCGCTGAATGGGGCGACGCCGAACAGCTTCAACGATTCGGCACAGAATTTCGGCCTCAGCGGCGCCAGCCCGAAACAGCAGTTTTCGTTCAGCGCCATCTGGGATTTGCCGGACACCAAGAGCAGCAACAAACTGCTGAAGGGGGTGTTGAACAATTGGCAACTCTCGACAATTTGGCAAATGCGCAGCCGTGACATCAACACCGTGCAACTCGGCACCTTTGACACAGACGGCGACGGCACCTTTGCCTTCCTGCTGCCGGGCAGCAAGATCAATGCATTCGGGCGCGGGCAGGGCGCCAGCGACATTCGCAAACTGGTGGATGCCTATAACACGACCTTCGCCGCACCAAAGGACACGCCACTGCAACAGATTGGGACGGCGAATCGTGACAAGGTGGGCGCGGCTTATCCTTACATCGTGTTGCCGGATAATTTTTCCTCTGGCGACAGCTTCATCGCGCACGACTTGCGTGTCACGCGCTCGATTCCCATCCGCGAAAAGGTGCGGCTCAACCTGATTGCGGAAGGCTTCAACATCTTCAACATCGCCAATCTGGGCGGCTTCAGCGGTTCGCTGGCGAGCGCGGCCTACATTCGCCCGACCGCGAATGCAGCGGGCGCGATCACCGCCGCTGGCCGTAACAATCCGAATAATACTTTCGGACAAGCGACCTCGCGCGTCAGCCCGATTTTCGGAACGGGCGGCCCGCGCGCATTCCAATTTGCAGCACGGCTTAGTTTCTAAGCGGCTTAATTTCTAACTGGAGGAATGAATATGAAAGTGTCGTTGAATTTGCTCAAACTGCCGGCCTTGATCTGTGCTCTGCTGATCTTGCCGGTCTATGCCAGCGCGCAAGATGAATTCGTGCGCTTTGCGGGCACGACCTGCACCACGACGCCATACCTGCACTGTCCCGACAGCGAATGCTCAGGGTCTATCGTGATCAATCAGGGGAATGTGGTGGAGATGAAGACGCGCCGCACTTACTTCCTGGATTATCCGTGCGATCTGAAGAAGGGCGAGAAAGTCACCTTCATTCTCAGCCTGCACGGCGGCGGTTCGTATGGCAACTGGCAGCGCAACTATTTCCCGCTCATGGATTACGTGAACAAGTATCGCCTGGTCGTCGCCACGCCCAACGCGCCGACGCGCGCGTGGTCAGAGGCGGACGACACCTATCTGCACAACATCGTCAACTTCGTCATCGAACAGCTTGGCCGCGAGAACATCAAAGCCTTCTGGCTCTCCGGGCATTCGCAAGGCGGGATGACTTCCAACCGCATCATCCGCACCGACTTTTTCAAAGACAAAGTGGACGGCTGGCTTAGCTTGTCCGGCGGGCGTTTGGGCGGCAACCCCGGCCGTTCGGCAACCTTCGCACCGGCTGGCTTGCCGGGCGCGACGCCCCCCGCAGCGGCGGCCACGCGTCCCGCTCCCGGTGGCGCCACTCCCGCCGCGAATGCGCCGATGATGGCGGCAATGGCGGCTTTGCGCGAGCCGCCAGCGGCTGACTTCTCGTTTATTTACGAGACGGGGCAGCGCGAAGTGGATGAGAAAGGCGTGCCCGAAACTTCGGATTGGGCGAAGAAGTATGCCTGCGGCCCGCGCCGCGCACCGATGGAAGTGGTGGATACCAAAGCGGGCTATGTGTATGACAGTACCCGGCTCAATCAATTGCGCCCCGGTTGGGGGCTGTTGCCCGCGCCCGGGAAAGCGCAGGTCTCTGTCTTTCCCGATTGCAAGGAGGGCCGCGTCGTCGCCGATGTCGTGCGCCTCGACAAAGGCCACACCGAAGGGCTGGAACCGAAAATCACCGAAGAGTTAATCAAGCTGATGCTCACGGCTAAAGGCGGCAAGTTGCAACAAGCCCCTTAGCTTGGTTTGACGTTCGGTTGGCGGGGAGCCACACGGCGGAACGACTCCGATTGTGTGGCTTCCCCCTCGCTACGACAGCAAGTCGCACTCTCTTGAATTCCATTCAGCCCATCCGCACAGCTTGAATTTCCAGCAAGCCCGCCCTCCTCTTGAAGAGTCAACCTAAATCCTACAAGCTATTCACCCCGTCGCGTTTGGCCGCACCGGAAGAAGAGCGCGGTTCGTCTGTCGTGCATAGAGATTAATTTTCAGACTTTGCCCAAAACCGGTTCGTCTAAGCGGTCGCACAGTTACGTGACGGCAGCGCGTGCGAAAATGCCGCGCAACAATTTGCTGGGATAAGTTGGCAACGGCCGGGGAAGGTGATTCTGATTCATTCTATGGAAATCAGCGACGATCAGATCATCGAACGCACACTGGCAGGGGAAACTGATGCGTTCGGTCTGTTGGTGCAACGCTGGGAACGCCCGATTTATGGGTTGTCCCTGCGTATGCTGGGGCGTGATGAGGACGCGCGCGATGTCTGCCAGGAAACCTTTCTGGCGGCGTTCCGCAATCTAGGCAAGTTTCGCGGCGACGCCAAATTCTCATCGTGGATTTATCGCATCGCGCTCAATGCCTGTCATTCCAAGTTACGCAAACATGGCGGCGTGCGCGAATATTCGCTCGACACGGAGGATGCGGACGGGCGCAAATTTGAATTGCCCGACTGGGGCGCCGAGGAAAGCACAGATCGTTTGCAGCGTGACGAACGGGCCGTGCTGGTGCGCCGGGCGTTGCAAGCGCTGCCGGCTGAGATGCGGCAGGTGTTAATCATGAAGGAATATCACGAAATGACCTTTGCTGAGATTGCCGAGGTCTTGCAAATTCCGGTGAGCACGGTTAAATCACGGCTCTATACCGGATTGCAACAGATGCGGGCGCGGCTCGATAAATTGCGCCGCGCGATTTGAACGGCCGCAACACTGTGCACGAAGCAACCGTCAATAAAATGATCGAGGTACTGGCCGAAAGAGAAAGTGAGCCGAACGGAGAGATTATGAAGTCGCAACATGAAGCCCCCAAATGTGAGCGGAAGGAAGAATTGGTCGAGTATCTTTATGACGAGATGCCGTTCCAACGCCGCGCGCTATTTGCCGATCATTTGACCGCTTGCGCCAGTTGCAGCGCTGACTTGGTCGGCATGGAGCGGCTGCGGGGCGAATTGCGCGTGTGGGATGTCCAGACGGTGCCTCGCATGGAACTGGTCATCCCCCGCTCGAAACTCGACGTGCTGAAAGAATTGCTGGGCCTGTTTCCGCTTTGGTCGCGCGCAATGCTGGCGACGGCGGGGGCTGTCGCTACGATTTTGATCGCGCTCGGCACGCTCAGTCTGTTCAGGCAAACGAATGCCGTGCCGGACAAAATGGCTGGCGGCGCAACGCCTGCCCCGCTGAATGTGCAGCTTGTGGCACCCCCGCAAATTACGACGCCCGCAGCCTTGTCACCCGCCGAAATCAAAACCCTAGTCGGGGCCGAAGTGGCCAAGGCGCTTGAGCAAGAGCGGCAAACGTTGCGGACGCAAATGGCGGCGTTGGATGCGCGCAATCAGGAGCAGCGCGCCCAATTGCAAACGCTCACGCATCAACTGCGCGCCTTGAACGTTCGACATCAGGAAATGCTGGCGGCCCAACAGCCTTCGATTCGCAGCATCTTTGCCGAGGCTGAGCCGAACAGTGAAAGGTGATTGGCAATGAAACCCGCTGTCTCAAGGACAATTTGGTTGAATTTGGCGACGCTGATCTTATTGCTGACGCAGGCTGCCGTTGCCCAAAATCTGGCGCGCGGCTTGAACGGTCAAGCGCGTAACCAACAAACGCGCCCCGGTTTCGTCAGCCGGACTGAAGCGAAACCCGAGACGCGGCCTGAAAAAAAAGTACAAGTCGAAGCCGTCAAAATGATAGACCCCGCCAAACAAACGAAGGTGGCGGATTTCTTCAGCGCCGACGAACAGCAGTTGGCCCGCTTGGGCGTGGGCAATCCGGTGGCGCAGATGCTGGTGTTCCGCGAATTGCAGCGCCGCTTTCCCCTCAGCGACAAGCAGCGCGCGGCCATCCTGGCGCTCTTCAAAGAAGAAACTCCCCGGCTGCGTACTTTGCGCGAACAACGTGGCAAACAGGAACACGCCTTGGAAGAGGCCATCTACGGCGAGAGCTTCGACCCGCAGGCGATTGATCAACTGGTGAATGAATCCGCCGCCACACAAAAGGAATTGATGACCCGGCAGGCGACGCTCGAAGCCCGCCTGCTCGGCATTCTCGCCGTCGAGAATCGCGGCCAGGCGCGGCTGTTTCTTGCTTTGTACGAGCAGGCGTTAGGCCCGCAACGTAATAGCCCGCCGTTGCCGATGCTGCTCAACCGGCAATACAACGGCCCGTGGCGCGTGCTGGCCGAACTGTTTGGCGATGATCTGGAAATGCTGATCCCCGGCTTTGGCAATCCGCTGACGATTCTGCTGGTCTTGCGCCAACTGGAGTTGGCACCAGCGCAAAAAGCCGAGTTCAAAGCGCTTTCCCAGGAAGTGCGCAATGAATTACGCACCGAGTTTGAACAGCGCAATGCCGCCGCGCGCGAACAACCCGGGCGCGAACCGCTGGCGGAACGGCTGGAAAACAAATTGAAAATTGTCGAAGAAAACGCAGATCGTCAGGCGCGGCTGATGAAACGCCAGACGCACGTCGAAACGCGCTTCCGGCAAATTTTGAATCCCAAGCAGTGGGAAACCTATACGACCCTCTTGCGCGGCATGTTGGTGGGCAATGTCGTGCGTCCGGCAGCGCCGCCCGTCAATCAACCGCTGCTGAAAAACCGGCCCGTCCGGCCCTTGCTCAAAAATCCTGAATAAGCAACTTCTTGAGGTTCGACAGCCGTTTGGCTGTTCTAAAAGATGCGGGTAAAGTGGTGCGCGTGCCTGGGCGCACCACTTTCTTTTTGAGTTTTCCGCATCGTGACATTCACTCTTGCCGAACAAATCCTGCTCAGTGCTTTGCTGCCAACCGAGGCGAGCCACGGCCGTTTGCGCCAACTCATGCAAACCGGCGTGAATGGGCAAGCGGTGGACTGGCTGGCGCTGGTCGCGCGCGCCGAAGCCGTTTACCTCGCGCCCTTATTGCGGTTCAATCTGGCACGCGGTGGTTGTTTGCCGCATCTGCCCGCCGCCGCCCAACACCAACTCGAACAAAGCAGCCAGACCTGGGCGGCGCGCCACATGGCGTATGTGCACGAAGCCGAGCGGTTGTGCACTGCCTTGGCTGCCGCCGGGATCGTGGCGTTTCCGCTCAAAGGCGCGGCGTTGATGCTGGGCGCTTACTATCCGCAAGCCGGCTTGCGCCCTGCCGTTGATCTTGATTTGCTGGTTGATCCCGCGCGCATCACCGAGGCCGAAGCGGTCGCGGCAGCTTGCGGCTACGCCCTTGAACCGGGCCGCACCAAAGCCCGCCCGCGCCAACGGCTGCCGAATGAACTCAATCACGCGGCTCCGCGACGCGGCGCAAACGGGTTGTTGCTGGAATTGCATACGCGCGCCTTTCACGCGGTGCGCGTCGGGCGCGATTTTGGGTTTGCTGAAATGTGTGAGCTTGGCCGTATCCGGAGCGGTAGCGACCAGGTGAGCTTTAACGCGGGGATTGATTCACCAGCAACCAACCCGGTTGCTACCGCTCCCGGTACCGCCTCAACTCCCTGCGCCCCCGCCGCGTTGGCCTTGCATCTGGTGCATCACACGCTGGTGGATTTGCAAAGCACGCACGCCATCCTGCGCACGCTGGCCGATCTGCATTTCATCCTGACGCGGGATGGCGCAATTGCCAAGCAGTTGCGTGCCTGGGCGGCTGAATACGGCTTTCGCGGGGCGGTTGAAGCAGCCTTGCAGGCAGAGCGCTTGCTGGCAGTCAGCGATTTGCGGGGGCTGAAATATGTCGGAGAACGCACCGACGATTGCACGCTCTTGTTGAAAACGGCCTTGGACGAACGCCCTCAAGGATTGGCCGCTGCCGCGCGGTTGCTTGAGTATCTGGATTTTTCGCATGCGCCTTTGCGCAAGCTAGGCAATCTGGGCGCGCTGCTGTTAACCAATCGTGAGCATTTGGCGCAGCAGTATGAAGGGCAGGGAACGTTGCTGTGGCGTTATGTACAACGGCCTTTTGTGTTGTTGGGCAAGTTCCCTTGGTCAAGTTTGCGGCCTGCCAATCTGTGGCGAGTCTGGCGTTGGCGGAAGCTGACGGAAGCCAGCCGGACTGAAGCCTGACTTCGGCATTACTCCTCGCCTTCTTCCCGATACAACTTCAATTTGTTGTGCAATGTTTTCAAGCTGATTTGCAACAACTCGGCGGCGCGCGTCTTGTTGTTGTTGGTCTTGATGAGTGTTTTGAGGATCAATTGGCGCTCGGCTTCTTCGAGCGGAATGCCGACGGGCAAGGTGATGGTGTCTTCGGCGCGCAGCGAGCGGCCATCGAAGAGTTGCGAAGAGAGATGATGCTTTTCGATGCGCTGGCCGTCGCAGATGATGACGGCGTGTTCGACCACGTTGCGCAATTCGCGCACATTGCCGGGCCAGGGATGACGCGCGAACACTTCGAGCACTTCGTGTGAAACCAACCGGGCGGGGCGTTGATGCCGATCCGTGAGTTCCTTGACCATGTGTTGTACCAGCAGCGGAATGTCATCGCGGCGTTCGCGCAGGGCGGGCAGTTTCATGTGGATGACGTTCAGGCGATAGAGCAGGTCTTCGCGGAATTCGCCTTTGCGGACGGCTTCGAGCGGGTCTTTGTTGGTGGCGGCCAGCACGCGCACGTCCACCGGCGTTTCTTTGCTGCCACCCAGGCGGCGCACCTTGCGGTCTTCGAGCACGCGCAGCAGTTTGGCCTGCAACATCACGGGCATCTCGGCGATTTCGTCCAGAAAGAGCGTGCCGCCGTTGGCCAATTCAAAACAGCCGTCGCGCCGCGCTACTGCGCCGGTAAACGCGCCGCGCTCGTGGCCGAAGAGTTCTGATTCCATCAGCGATTCGGGGATGGCCGAACAGTTGATCGGCACAAAGGGCCGGGTGGCGCGTGGGCTGAGCTGATGAATGGTTTGTGCGACGACTTCTTTGCCAGTGCCGGATTCGCCGGTGATCAGCACCGAGACGGACGAACTAGAGACCTGTTCGATGGTCGTATAAACCTGCCGCATCGCGTGCGAATTGCCGACCAGTTTGCCGAAGACGCCGTATTCGCCCAGTTGCCGCCGCAGCCGCACGTTTTCCTGCTGCGTCGAAGACTGTTCGATGGCGCGTTGCAACACGACATTCAACTGCTTCGTGTTGATCGGCTTTTCAAAGTAATAGAACGCGCCTTCTTCTTTGACGGCGCGCACGGCGTCTTCGATGGTGCCCTGGCCCGTGAGCAGGATCACCGCCGTGGCCGGGTGTTCTTCGCGCAGCTTTTTGAGCAGGCCGAAGCCGTCCAGCCGTGGCATGAACACATCGGTAATCACGGCCTGCGGGTAAAATTCGCTGGCCATTTCGATGGCCTCCATGCCGTCGCCCGCCGCGCGCGTTTCATAGCCCCAGGCCGTCACGATTTCGCTCAAGCCGGTGCGGGCCGCCTGTTCATCATCAACGATCAAAACTCTTGCCTTATCCATAGGGCGTGCAGTGTAGCAACAGCGCGCCACCTTGCCAATCCGGGTATGCAGCGCTTCCAGCGTGCAGGCGTGGCGGCAGGCGAAATCATCCCGGAGGGTTTCCTTTCAACATCCATCCGTCCGATTTGATACGGCACGCTGGAAGCGCTGCGTACCCAGGACAACCAGGTTTGAAAATTCATGGTTCATCCGCAACAATCCGGCACCAATATGTTGCCCCAACAAAATGCACAATCCGCATGGCCGAAAAATATTTTGGTGCGCGGCACTAATTGGCTCGGCGATGCGATGATGACGACCCCGGCCTTGCGCCGTTTGCGGGCAGCTTTTCCGGCGGCGCGCCTGACCTTGCTGGCGACGCCGCGCACGACCGGCCTTTTTACGGATTCCAGTCTGGTGGACAGCGTGCTGATCTATCATCGGCAGGAAGAAGGCGTGCAGGCCTTTTGGCAGATGACGCGGGTCTTGCGGGCGCATCAATTCGACTTGGCGCTGCTGTTTCAAAATGCCTTTGAAGCGGCCTTACTGGCGAAGCTGGGTGAGATTCCGTTGCGGTTGGGGTATGCCGCGCAAGGTCGCAGCCTGTTGCTGACGCATCGTTTGAAACGCGGCCAGCAACATCGTAATCGCCATCAGGTGCACGATTATCTTGACCTCGTAAAGTTAGCCGAACGCGTTTGCCTTGGACAATCCGCCGCGCCGTTGACCGCGCCTGACCTCTTGCCAAAACTCAACGCCAGTATTGACCAAATGCAGGAAGCCGAAGTGCTGTTGCGGCAGCAGGGAATCGAAGTGCAGCAGCCGCACGCCAAGCCGCTCATCGCCCTCAATGCCGGCGCGACCAACAGCCGCGCCAAATGCTGGCCCGAAGACCGCTTTGCCACCCTGGCCGATTTGTTTAGCACGCGGTTGCAAGCCCAGATCGTTTTCATCGGCGCGCCGTCCGAACGCGAAAATGCCGCGCGCGTGCTGGCCCAAATGCAAACGCGGGCAGCCTTGAATCTGGCGGGTGAAACCAGTCTGAGCCAGTTAATCGGTTTGCTGGCGCGCTGTGATTTGCTGGTCAGCAACGACACCGGCCCGGCGCACATCGCGGCGGCCCTGGGCCGTCCCACGCTGACGCTGTTTGGCCCGACCAATGAATTTGAGACGGCGCCGACGGGCGAACGCGCCGCTTTGTTGCGGGTTGACGGCATTGAATGTGCGCGTTGCATGCACCGCGTTTGCCCGATTGATCATCGGTGTATGACGCGCTTGGAAGTTGGGGCCGTGGCTGAACGTGCGTTGCAATTGTTGCGGGTCTGAACCCTGGATCAATCGCTTTCCGGCGGTTTGAGTTTGCCCGTTCCAAAGCTGTCGAAGTTGAATTCGCCCGAACGGAATTTAACTTCTCCCGAAGGATATTTCAGGCTGCCGCTGGGGAACTTGAGATCGCCGGAGGGCACCTTGAGGCCGCCGGACGGCAGCCGCAGATCGCCGGAGGGCATCTTTAAGCCGCCCGTGGGCAAGCCCAGACGCCCGGAGTTCGTGCGCAATTCGCCCGTCGCGATCTTACGGCTAATCTCCTCAGTCATGGTCAGCGGGAAGATTTCCATCAGCCATTGCCGCAAGTCCGGCACGGGCCAGTTGACGGCCCAATCGCAAACGCCGCGGCTGCCCTGATCGCCCTTGGCGCATTCGCTGGCGAAATGATGCAGCGTTTCCAGCGCGGCTTGCGCTTCGGGCGTGACGTCAATCCAAGTCGCGCCCTTTTCGATGATCTCTTCGCGTAATTTGCGCGGCGTGCGCGACATCGGGCCGAAAGTGCGGCGGCTGTCGCGTGTCAGCACCAATTCATAGGTGCGGTGGCCGTAAAAGCGTTCGAGAATGCGCTGGATTCTTTTGGTGTAACTCGGCAGGTGCGTGTGATTGACCAGCGTGATGTGCACGTTGTATTCCGAGCCTTCGAAGAGTAAATCAACATCGCGCGGCAATTCATCGCTGCGCAAGCGCCATTCGGGGCGCGCATAGCCGATCAACGAAGCCAGACAGCGTGGGATGCGTTCGTCGAAGCAGTCGTCTTCGCGCATGTCCGGCAAGAGTTTGTCGTATTGCGCTTGCCAGATTTTTTTGAACTGCTCGTGTTGGGCCGGCGGCAAATGGCCCGAACCGAGTTGGCCCGAGTTACGCACCGCCTGCAACGCGCCAGAGGTACCCACGGGCCGCGATTGCTCGTAAAGCAGCGCGCAATGTGCAAACAATTCGCGCGCCTGGTACCCGATGACGGTCAGAATGTCGGATTCATCCAGCGGCCAGAATTGGTCGCGCCGCTCTTCGCGCAAACGCGCCAGGGCGGGCACGGAATTGAGCCGCAAGGTGATCAAATGCTGCGCCTCGCGCCAGGTCAGGGGTGCCAACCAAACTTCGTTTAATTCACATTCGTGACCGGCCTCGAGCTTGCGCAAGACTTTGCGCAAGGGATCACGGTATTGCGACTGGGTGCTGGTGATGAACAGGGTGCAACGCGCCGCCTGCCGCAACTCTTCGTAAATCCGCAGGAAGTTTTCCAACCCCGCCGTGTCTTCCGGGTGGGTTTGCAGCGTTTCAACCTGATCGAAACAGATGACAAAAGGCAGTTGCGGCGTGACCAATAAAAGCAGGCCCAGCACCACGGCGCGCGCGTGTTCTTCCAGCGCTGCTTCTTCGGTCGGCAAGGGTTTGAGATTTAATTGATCCAGCACGAGCGGGTGCAGGGCTTCGCCGCGTAACCAGGCGCAGGCGGTGCGGTCGTTGAAACCCAACAACAGATTGCGCAACACGAGGCGCATGTCGTTGCCGATGCGGGAATCGGGATCAATCGCTTCAAAAATTTCCTCGAAGTATTTGAAGAAGGCGGTGATGCTGCGCGCGTCCTTGCGCATGTGCTCCAGCCATTCGCGCCCTTCGCCTTCGACCAGGCCGTAATGCGTGAGACGGCACAGCAAGAGCCGTTCGAGTTGTGTCAAGCCGCTCGGCGTCGGGCGCAAAAAATCGTTGACCAGGCAAATTTGCAACTGCCGCCAACTCAGTTTCGGCAGGCTTTGCAAATTTACGGCCAGCAGCGTCCAGCCTTCCGCCGCCGTAAAATCATTGTCAGCGTTGGCCTGTTCAAAGCGGGTCAGCATGCGCGCCAACAGATGCGACTTGCCGTTGCCCGCTTCGCCATAGAGCAGCAGCGAACTCGTCTGGCTTTCGGCGCGCAATTGGGCGAAGGCGAGGCAGCAATTTTCAAACGAGATTTGATGCAAGGACGGATGATCCACCTCCGGCGGTTGCCAGAGGTCGTCAATCGTCCGTTGCCGGAACGGATTTGGGAGGGTGGCGCGGACAGACATAAAACCATGCTCAGGGGACGCGGAAAGATAGAATTGCTCGTGGGATGGAGTTACTGCGGCGTGTCTAGGTTCGGTGTAGGATGCGGGCGGAGTGTATAATCGGCGCAATGATGAGTCAATCCAGAATTTTGCTGACAACGATTAGTTTTGCGTGGTTGGTGTTGAGCGGCGTGGTGCAGTGCGGTACGGGGAGCGGTAGCGACCCGATGCTGCTGCGTCGCCCACACTTGGAATTACCAGGTCGCTACCGCTCCCCGTACCGCAACGTGGGCGCGCCGCTCCAAGCCGACGATCTGGCCGCGTTGGTCAACGCTTTGCAAACCAAGTATGACCGCCTGACCTCGCTGGCCGCCGATTTCACTCAGGTCTACAACGCGCGCGGCGAACGCACGCGGCGCGAGAGCGGCACGCTGCTCTTAAAAAAGCCGGGCCGCATGCGCTGGGATTACACGACGCCCGAACGCAAACAATTCATCAGCGACGGCAAATGGCTGTATGAATACGTCGAGTCCGAAAAGCTGGCGACCCGCAGCGCTGTGCGCGAGTCTGACGATTTGCGCGCGCCCTTCGCCTTCCTGCTCGGACGCGGCAAGTTGCGCCGCGATTTCCAGCGCATCGAATTCGCCAGCGAAGCGCCCACCAAAGCCGGCAATCGCGTCTTGCGCCTAGTGCCCAAACGTACACAGGATTTCCGCGAATTACTGGTCGAAGTCGAACCCGGCAGCTTGCAACTGGCGCGCCTGGTGCTCATTGATCGCAATTTGGCGCGCTCTGATTTCCTCTTCAGCAACATGCGCGAAAACGCCCCGGCCAGCGAAGCGCAGTTCGCGTTCAAAGCGCCCGCCGGTGTGAAAGTGGTGGAGCAATGAGCGCACCCTTGCTTGACCGGGCGCGCCTGCACATCTTTACCGATTTCGACGGCACGATTACCGAACAGGACACGCTGGTTTTTCTGGCGACACGGCTGGGTGGCGGGCCTGAAATGGTGCAGGCCATCGGGCGCTTGCTTAGAACCCACGAAATCACCCTGCGCGAAGCCATCGCCGCCGAAATGCGCAGCGTCCGCGTGCCTTATGCCGAAGCCGAAAGACTGCTACGCGCCGAAGTGCAACTCGATCCGCACTTCAAACCTTTTGCACACTGGTGCGCCGCGCAACGGTTGCCGCTGACCATCTTGAGCGCAGGCTTTTATCAAAACATCCACTTGTTTTTGTCGCGCGACGAATTCCCGCACATAGAAATTCTGGCGAACGAGTTGCAACCCAACGAGCGCACCGGCTGGCAATGCATCTTCCGCGATAATTCGGATGACGGCCATGACAAAGCCCAGGCATTGCGCGCCGCGCGCCAACGTGGACAATATACCGTCTTCATCGGCGACGGCCTTTCGGATCGGCGCGCCGCCGAGGCTGCCGATGAAGTCTTCGCCAAACCTGCGCTGGCCGAACATTGCCGCGCGCAGGGCATCGCCTGTCACGAATACCAAACTTTTGCCGAAGTCTGGGCGCAGTTACGCGGCAGGTTTGAGACCGAACGTTAATCGGCCACAGAGTCACCGAGACACAGAGGAAGAACTGCTAGTTGTTTGATAACCACGAAGCAACGAAGACCGCGAAGAAGATGAGAAGAAGGAAAAGAGGCCGCTGATGATAGCTCTCCGTCCTTCTTCGCGGTCTTCGTTGCTTCGTGGTTATAAGACTTTGGCAAAGGACTTTTTCAGACCGCTTAAAAATAAAACTCTGTGCCTCCGTGACTCTGTGGCGAATTCTTGAGAGTTACGCATGGCTGAATTGATCTTGAGCAACGGCTCTGACCAGCGCGAGATTGCGCGCAAGCGGGCTGAACTGAAAGAACTCGAGGCGCGGCTGGCGGAAGCCGAGCCGCAACTGGCGACCTTGCAAAGCCTGATGCGTGTGTTTGAGACGCGCTACCTGCAAATCATCGGCGCGCGTTATGACGAACTGGCCGAGATCGAAATCGAGATCGCCAAGCTGCAAGGCTTACTGCCAGACGAAGACCTGCTCGACGGCGAGTCGCTGGCTGATGACGAAGTCGGTTGCGGCCAAAACCGCTTTCACGCTGACAAACTCAAAAAGCTTTACCGCGAAGTCGCGCGCAAGTTTCATCCCGATCTGGCCGATGACGAATCCGACCGCTTGCACTGCCATCAACTCATGATCGAAGCCAATCGCGCCTACGAAACGGGCGCGCACGCAACGCTCGAAGCCATTCTGGAAGCGGGCCAAGCCGTCGAAGCGTGCGCCACCGGTTCACCCGAATTGATCTGGCTGATGCGCCGGGTGGCCGAAACCAAAGAACAAGTCTCGAAGCTGGAGATGGAAATCGCCGCGCTCACTTCGTCAGAGCTGTACCGCTTGAAACTGCGCGTCGAAAATGCGGATGCGATGGGCGCGGATCTGTTCATGGATTTGCTCGCCCAAGTGGATCGGCAAATTCGCAAGGCGCGCAACCGGCTGGAAGCGTTGCAAGGCGTGATGCTGACGGCATGACCTGGGTACGCACCGCTTCCAGCGTGCAGTCTGGGCGTCGAACGGAACTAGGCCGGAGGTTTTTTTCAGTCTCAATTGGTTTAATGCCAAGTCTGCACGCTGGGAGCCGTGCGTACCCAGAACGCGTTGTGCCGGGGCGGTACCGCGCGCGTCAGCAAGCGGCGCGTCAAGCTTGCGCCATTGGCTGAACCGCTCAGGCTCCGCTTGCTGACGCGCGCGGTACCGCCCCGCTGCCCGGCTTTTCCCATACACTGATGTGAAAACCGATTTAGGTTCAAGGGAGAGATTATGACTACCTACTTCCGTCTCGTTCTCGTTCTCTTGCTGGCAGTGCTGCCCGCCCTTGCACAACAACGAACGCCGCCCGCGCCAACCAACGGCTGGCCCACCGCCACACCCGAATCCCAAGGCGTAGATTCCGCCCAACTCGCCGCCGCCATCGAACAGGCGCGCCGCTTGAACATTCACAGCCTGCTCATCGCGCGCAACGGCTATCTGATTGCGGAAGCATATTTCTTCCCCTACGACGGCAAACAGCCGCACGACCTGGCCTCGGTGACGAAGAGCCTGACCGCGACGCTGGTCGGCCTCGCCATCGCGCAAGGCAAGATCAAGTCTGTGCAAGAACCCATGCTCAGCTTTTTCAAAGGCCGCAAATTCGCCAACCCCGATTCACGCAAAGAGCGCATCACCATCGAACATCTGCTGACGATGTCATCGGGCCTGGATTGCGCGGGCCGTGGCGAACCCGCGTTGTGGGGCATGCTCAGCGCTGACGACAACGTGCAATACATGCTTGACCGTCCGATGGTCGCCGAACCGGGCAGCACCTATGGCTATTGCAGCGGCGGCATGCATCTGCTCTCCGCCATCCTCACGCAGGCGACGGGGATGAAGACTGCGGCCTTTGCGCAAAAATATCTCTTCGGCCCGCTCGGCATCCGCACGCTCAACTGGCCGCAAGACCCGCAGGGCGTCAATCATGGCTTCGGCAATCTGCACTTGCTGCCGCGCGACTTGGCGAAACTCGGCTTGCTCTTTCTCAACCAAGGCAAGTGGAACGGCCAACAAATCGTGCCTGCCGAATGGATCAAAGCCGCGACGAGTTCGCACATCAAAACGGGCGGCGCGGGCACCAGCGATTACGGCTACGGTTGGCGCGTGCCGCCGCCCGGCAGTGCGGTGGCGTTTGAAGCCAGCGGACGCGGCGGCCAGCAACTCAGCATCTTGCCGTCCAAGAACACCGTGATCGTTTTGAACGGCGGCGGTTTTAGCACTGCCGAAGCAATGAAGCTGTTGTTGCCCGCGCTCCAATCCGAACAACCCTTGCCGGAAAACCCTGCGGCCTTTACCAAGCTGAAAGCCGTCATTGCCGCCGTTGCGCAACCGCCCGCGTCCATCGAAACGGCCCCGTTGCCCGCGCTGGTACAAGCCATTTCCGGCCAACGCTACGAACTCGAAGACAACTGGCTGGGTCTGCACGCGCTCACCCTGACCTTTCGCAACACGGCAGGCCCCGCGCTGGCGAAACTGGAATTCGTCCCTGCGCTCAAACAATACCAGTTCGGCTTGTCTGCCAAAGTGCGCGGCCTGGGCGTGCTGACCGAATCGCGCCCGGTGGGCCTTTACGGTGTCCCGCTCATCACCAACGACGGCATCATGGGTTCATCGGTCGGGCTGAAAGGGAATTGGGAAGACGCGCAGACCTTCGTGTTGGACTATGACGAGATCGCCAGTACCAACGGCTATCGCTTGCGGCTGAACTTTACGGAAAGCGGCGTGAGCGTGCAGGCGAAGGAGCGGACGGGGTTGTTTGATGAGAAGTTTGGGGGGAAACTGGCGGGCAAACACTGAGTATTATCGAAGCCATAGATTTCGTAGACAAAGATTGAGGAAGCGTCATGTGCATTGAATGTGTATTTGAAGGTGGTGTGCTGAAACCGTTGGAATCCGTTGATCTCGTTGAAGGACAGCGGTACATCGTATTTTTTGAAGAGGTTCGCGGCGACGAATCGGCAGAGGAAAAGAAGCTGTGTGTCAGCGATTACAAGCGTTGGCTGATGAATGGGAGCGCAATCGAGGAAAGTAAACATTGAGCATGTAGTCCGTTATCAATAGGCACGAATTGGAAGAGAATGGTTGAGATATGGGGCTGAGTTTATTGTTACAAAGCTCGCGCAGCGAGATCGAAAGTAAACACGTTCAACAGATTATTGCCTTTGCTGGGCAAGGGAAACTACTGGATGAGAGTGCAACCAGTAATGAGTTTCGGGATTTTCTGAAACAAGTTTCTTCTGAAGTACTCGAAAGGTTTGCTAGCGAATGTTTGACCACCAAGTTTGATGATTCAGGCTTGGCGTTGCAGGACGTTGTAAATCAAGTTGGGAAAAGACTTGGATTTTTAGTAAAAGACGGGCGTTACCGCGGGACAAAGAGGGACATCGGATATGACGGGTTATGGCGTTTTCCAGATGGGCACAGTGTTATCGTTGAGGTGAAAACAACCGACGCATACAGGATCGACACTTCTAAGATCGCTGATTATCGTAAAAAATTAGTAGTGGCAGAAGAAATTGACGAAGACCACTCCTCGATCTTAATCGTGGTTGGCCGAGAAGATACTGGTGACTTAGAGGCACAAATAAGGGGGTCTCGTTATGCTTGGGATATTCGGCTAATAAGTGTGGATGCATTATTGAAGCTGATGTTCTTGAAGGAATCTGTTGATGACCCAACTATCATACAGAGAATTTGCGCGATCTTGATCCCAAGAGAATTCACTCGCGTTGATGGAATCATTGACATTGTATTTTCTGCGGCAGCCGAGGCCAAAGTTGAAGATGAACTTGTTGCTGAAACTGAAGACGAGGAAATGCCAAATAAGGACGAAGCTCCTGGCAAAGTAATTCGACCAGCCGCCTACCACGAAGCTTGTGTTGAGCTATTTTCTCAGGCTCAAAAAGTAATTCTTGTAAAACGAACTAGGAACACTTTTCTTTCCCCTGATGGTCAAACTGCTATTGTGTGTGCGGTTTCCAAGACTCATCAACTTCAAGGCAAACAGAATTATTGGTTTGCATTCCACCCCCACCAAAAAGAATTTCTTGAGTCCCATCCCAATTCTTACCTAGTGCTTGGTTGTGGTTCTAGCAAACAAGTACTGGCGCTTCCTTATTCTGTGGTTAATGGGTTGTTGGGCGATTTGTGGACTACCGAACTTGAGGATCGGATGTATTGGCATATTCGCTTGCAGCAAGAAGGCGCAAAGCTCCGATTAAACCGAAAGAAGGGCATAGGGAATTTGGATTTATCTGCCTATTTGCTAGCTGTAGCTTAGGCCACCTTCAACTCTCTCCTCTAAACACAAAATGGCTGAAGAAAAATCACAACTCCTTCGCGGTCTCACCCTCACCGGCACCACCGCGCTCGTCATTGGCACCGTCATCGGCACGGGCGTCTTTCTGAAAGCGGCCCCGATGGCGCAGGGCGTAGGCTCGCCCGGCTTGGTGTTAGCCGCGTGGGTAGCCGCCGGGCTGCTGTCGCTGGCGGGCGCGCTGACCTACGCCGAACTCGGCGCGATGTTGCCGCACGCGGGGGGCGAATACGTTTACCTGCGGCATTCTTACGGCGAAGCGTCGGCGTTCCTGTTCGGCTGGCAACGTTTCATCGTGGCGGGTAGCGCTTCGATTGCGGCGCTAGGCGCGGGGTTTGCGATCTTCCTGTCGCGCTTTGTGCCGCTGGATGCCGTGTGGGCGCGGCACGATTTCAACTTCCTGGGGCAGATGATCAATTGGCATTTCGGCGCGAAAGAGGTCGTCGCGGTTGCGGTGATTCTGTTCCTCACCGCCATCAACTGCCTGACCGTAGCCTTTGGCGGCAAGGTGCAGGCCTTGCTGACGGTGCTGAAAGTCGCGGGCATTGCCTTTGTGATCTTCGGCGTGTTCTTCGCTTCGCACACGGCGTCGTGGGCGCATCTGGCGACGCCGGCGGGCGCGCCGCAATGGAGCGGGTTTGCGCTCTTCGGCACGGCGATGCTGGCGGCGCTGTGGGGCTACGACGGCTGGAACAACATGCCGATGGCGGCGGGCGAAGTGCAAAGTCCGGGCCGCAACATCCCGCTGGCTCTGATTGCCGGGATGGTCATCGTGATGGCGATCTATTGTTTGTTGAACCTCTCGTATTTTTACGCGCTGCCGTTTCAGGAAGTCGTGACAGCGAATTCGACGCAATACCGCGAGGCGCTGCCTGCCGCGTCAAAAGCGGCGCAAACCTTTCTGGGCGATTTTGGCGGACGCTTCGTTTCGATTGTCTTCGTTGTCTCGGCGTTCGGCGCGCTGAATGGTTCGATCCTGTCGAATGCGCGCGTGCCATATGCGATGGCGCGCGATGGGATGTTTTTTGAAAAGATGGGCGCGTTGAGTGAGGGAACGCGCGTGCCCGTCTTCGGCTTGATCGTGCAAGCGATCTGGTCGTGCGTGCTGGCGCTGTCGGGAACGTTCGATCAGTTGACGGATTGTTTGTTGTTCGCCTCGTGGATTTTTTATGGCTTGGTCACGTCGGCAGTATTTGTGTTGCGACGCAAGCTGCCGAATTTGGAACGGCCCTACAAAACATTCGGCTATCCGGTCGTGCCGCTGATCTTTGTATTGGTGGCGTTGTGGCTAATCATCAACACGCTGTTTACGAAGCCGGTGGAATCTGTAGTGGGGTTGGTGCTGATGGCGTTGGGGCTGCCACTCTATTATTACTTTCGCGCCCAGCAAAAGAATTTTGTTAGCAAGTGATGAATTCTCCCTTTATTGCTGGCTTTTCGGCTGAAATTAAATCTTGCCCCTATCTTGACCGTCAGCACAGAGAGGCGTAAGGTGACCGCAGTGATCGTACTTGCAGGCTCAAACCATTGATCATTAGCGACGATGGAACGAGCAACCTTATTAACTGTGCTGGCAAGTCGCTGGCCCCGACAAAGGAGGTGCTGCATAGCAATTGAGTCACAACTGAATCATACAAACCGAACGTTGATCAAACGTTCTTGAATGCGTCTCTTGACGCATCGGTTACTAAATCAAAGAGCCTGCCAATTTACCGCAAGGGAGTTGGCAGGCTCAATTCGTTAGTAACTCAATGTTTCTGCCCGGCCCATATTCTAGCTGGTTCGCTGCACGCGCCCTTTCCCTTTTCCTGCCTTACCTGTACAAAGAGTCAAGTACTTGTGCGACACCCGCACGCATCGAACGAGCAACAGCTTTACTTCATCACTTCAGGGAGAAAGTTCAATGGGATTCTCTGCCATTGATTACATCGTCTTACTGCTTTACCTCGTGGGCATCACGGTTTTTGGCACGCTCTTCCGGCGCACGCAGAAAACCGTCAAGGATTATTTCGTCGGCGCGAAAAATATTCATTGGCTGGTCATCAGCCTTTCGATTGTCGCCACAGAAACCAGCACGCTGACGCTGGTCGGTGTGCCCGCGATTGCCTATGCGACTTACAAGCACCCCGAGCAGGGCGGCAATCTGACGTATCTACAAGTCGTCATCGGCTACATCATCGCGCGCATTATCATCAGCCTGCTGTTCATCCCAGCCTATTTTCAAGGCGAATTGCTGACGGCGTATGAGTTGCTCAAGCAGCGCTTCGGCGTCGGTACGAAAAATTTTGCGGCCTCGCTGTTTTTGATTATGCGGGCGCTGGCCGAGGGCGTGCGGATTTATGCAGCCTCCATCGTGCTGAGCGCGGTGCTGAAATCGAGCTTTCCCAGTCAGCCGAATCTGTGGTTGTGGTCAATTATCATCGTTGGTTTGCTGACGCTGGTTTACACCTTTGAAGGCGGCATCGCGGCGGTGATCTGGACGGACTTGGTGCAACTGATCATCTATGTCGGCGGTTCGTTGCTGGCGGCGTATATGCTGATCAAGCTGGTACCGGGCGGCTGGAACGAAATTGCGGCGCAAGCGACGGCGGCGGGCAAATTCCAGATCGTCTCATTTAGTTGGGATTTCAGTTTGCCATTCACCTTCTGGGCGGGTTTGTTGGGCGGAACGTTTTTGACGATGGCCTCGCACGGCACGGATCAATTGCTGGTGCAGCGGCTTTTCACTTGCCGCGACATGCGCGATAGCCAGAAGGCGCTGATCTTCAGCGGCTTTTTTGTTTTCTTCCAGTTCGCGCTCTTCCTGCTGATCGGCGTGATGCTGTTTGCGTATTACAAAGCCTATCCGCTGGCGGTGCCGCTGGCGAGCAATGACGAAGTCTTTCCGAACTTCATCGTGCAACGCTTGCCACACGGCATCTCTGGGCTGGTGATCGCGGCGATTTTTGCGGCAGCGATGTCAAACCTGAGCGGCTCGCTCAATTCGCTCGCTTCGACGACGGTGCTCGACTTTTACAAACCGCTGGTGAAACCGCATGCCGACGATGCCAGTTTGCTCAAACTTTCGCGCTGGCTGACGGCAGCTTGGGGCGTGTTGCTGATTCTGATCGCCATCATCTCGCGCAACTGGGGGTCGGTGTTTACCGTAGGGTTAACGCTGGCTTCCTTGGTTTACGGCACGATGCTGGGCGCGTTCCTGCTGGGCGTACTGACAAAACGCGCCAACCAGCGCGGCGTGATCTGCGGCATGCTGGCCTCGCTGGTGACGATGACGGCGGTCAAGTTTTACACGACGATTGCGTGGACCTGGTATGTGTTGATCGGGACGGTCGTTTGTTTGGTAGTGGGATATTCGCTCAGCGCTTTGCTGCCAGCCAAGCAGACCGAATAGTGGGCTTGTCAGATATAATTATTTTCGTTTTCTGTCTTGTCCCTTGCGCCCAAAGTTTTGAGAGGTGTTTTTGTGCAGCTACGATTTCTGGCGATCATTTTTGCCTTCATTCTTGTCTCCATTCCAACCGCCGCCACGCAGACTAAGCCGTATCAACCCGTAGACCGTCCACTCTCCAAAAAAGAAGAGAAGTGGGTGCGCGACACGCTCAATAAAATGACGCTCGACGAAAAGGTCGGGCAGATGTTTTTGGCTGATGCTTATTACACGGGCTTTTGGAATCGCGAAAGCGCAGCCTACAAAGAACTGCAACATCGCATCGCCGACAACAAGGTCGGCGGCATCCTCGTCTTTCGCAGCGACGTCTGGCCGACCGCTGTGCTCAACAATCGCTGGCAGGAATTAGCGCAAACGCCGTTGCTGATTTCATCCGACCTTGAGATGGGGATGGGCATGCGCTTCGACGATACGCCGTGGTGGGCACCGAATATGGCCGTGGCCGCGACCGGCGATACCAAATGGGCGCGCTTGCACGGCGAAGCCACTGCCAAACAGGCGCGCGCGCTGGGCATCAACTGGCTGTATGCACCGTCGGTGGATGTGAACAACAACCCCGACAACCCCGTCATCAACGTGCGTTCGTATGGCGAAGACCCGGCGCAGGTTTCCATCTTCGCTAAGGCGTTTATCGAAGGCGCACAAACGGCGGGCGCGCTCGCCTGCGCCAAACATTTCCCCGGCCACGGCGACACGGCAACTGATTCGCACATCGGCTTGCCTATTGTTGACGTCAGCCGCGAACGGTTGGAGAAACTCGAACTCGTGCCGTTCCGCGGGGCGATTGACGCGCGTGTAGCCTCGATCATGTCGGCGCACATTGCATTGCCACAGATCGAAACCGAATTGGCCGCTCCTGTGCGCCCCTTACCCGAAAATGAAGTCGCCGAATTCAAATCACTGACCGAAGAGACCGGCGTTCGCGTCACGCTGCCCGGCACGCTCTCACCCAAAGTGCTGACGGGCATCCTGCGCGAAGAACTCAAAGTCAACGGCATCGTCGTGACCGACGCGATGAACATGGCCGGGGTCGCCGCGCGCTATACCCCCGCCGAAGCCGCCATCCGCGCGATCAAGGCAGGCGCTGACCTCATCATCAAATCGCCCGACATTGACGCGGCCATCGCGGGCGTCAAACAAGCTGTGACGACCGGCGAAATCTCCGCCGCGCGCCTTGATGTTTCGGTTGAGCGGATGCTGCGCGCCAAAGCTGCGTTGGGTCTGAACGTGCGCAAGACGGTTGACCTTAACGAAGTTGACCGTCTGGTTGCCGCCTCTGAATTCAACGACGTCGCCCAACAAATTGCCGACCGTTCGATCACGCTGGTGCGCGATTATCAAAAGCTGCTGCCACTCGATTCGAGCAAACCCGCGCAACTCTTTCACCTGACATTTACCGATGAAGAAGACCCGCTGATCACCAAACCCTTTGTTGATGAATTGCGCGCCCGCGCTGGCAACATTCAGCTTGAAAGTCACCTGCTCAATCGCAATGCCACCGACGCGCAGATCGCCGCCGTCCTGGAGAAGTTGGATGCGCGTCCGCACACCGCCGTGCTTTTCGCCATCGCTGTCCGCGCCCGCAGCGGCAAAGGCAGCGTCGCCTTGCCGCCCATTGGCAAACGCATTGCCGAAGAGTTGATCAAACGGCATATGACCACGCGGCTGCCGCTCGTGACGATTTCGTTCGGCAATCCGTATTTGCTGAACGCGCTGCCCGCTTCGCCGTCATACCTGCTGGCGTGGAGTCCGTTCCCAGTCAGCCAACGCGCGGCGGCCAAGGCGGTGTTGGGTGAGATTGAAATCAATGGGAAATTGCCAGTGACGTTGCCGGGATTGTATGAGCGAGGCAGTGGGATGAAAGTGGAGCGGAAGCAAGTGCTGCCCAAGTAAAGAATGTGGTGAAGCTTCAGAACCGAGGGTGAAAAAATGCAAGAGCGCTATGCCTGTCTTGGTTAGATAGGTGTAGCGCTCTTCAGCTTTTCTGTATGGTTACCGCAGTTTATTCCGGCGTCCGGGCTGTTTGAATAATGTGGTCAGCCGTCAGGGCGACAGTTTGCGGCGCATCTTTGGAAAAGAACGTGACCAGCAGCAAGATGCCTTTGTTGGCGCGGATGATGACGCCTTTGCCGATGAAATCGAGCGGGGCCGGTTGGTTGGGCACCTGAAAGGCCGCTTTCAAATCCAGGAAGGTTTTGATCTGTTGGCCTTCGGTGACGACGCGGCGCGAGAGGGCCTGCATGTTCTGAATGCCGTTGCCGGAACCCATGCTCTTGAGGATCAAGTCCACGATCATGTCGTTGTCGTGATCGGGGCTGTTGGCCTTGTCGAGCTTGTTCCAGATGGCGTTCAGAAAGGCCGCGTCTTCATTCGATTTGAACATCGCCCCGGCGCTGACTTTCTGCGACTGCATCTCATTGGAATTGAGCGAACCGCCAACCCAGTATTGCGGAATTTCAAATGAATAGCCCGCCGCTTGATCCTGATACCGCGAATATCCCGCGCCAGCATTGGCCGGATTGCCCGCCGGATTACTCGTAGCGGTTGCGGGCGGGTTGGCGGCAGCAGTGGCCGGTGGCATTGTGGACGATGCGCTGACGGGCGTCGTATTCGCTGTAGGTTTCGACGTAGTCGTCGAGTTCGGCGTCAATGTGGCCGTACTGGCCGTGTTGGGTTGCTCTTTGGATTTGGCCGTTGGGGGCGCTGTGTTAACGGGCGCGGGCGCTGTTGGCGCGGGCTTGATCATGGGCGGCGCGGCGGTTGTTTTGGGCGTATTGCTTGCCACATTCGCAGGCGCTTCGGCATCGGGCTTTTCGTAGTTGGCGACGTAATACTCGCTGAAGGCGCCTTGTGCTTTGAGTTGCTGGCCTTTTTGTTCGGCGGCGGCACGGCTGGCGAAATTGCCGGTGCGCACGCGGTAAAAGACGCCTTTGCCGGCCACGTTGCTTTTGACCAGATAAACGTCCAGGCCTGCGGCTTTGAGTTGCGCCATTTTTTCTTCGGCTTCGCTGCGCGTCGGATAGGCGCCGAATTGCAGGGCAAAACGTCCGGCCTGGGCCAATGCGGTCGCGGCCAACACCAGCACGAGACAGATTGTCAGAAACGAGAGTGAAAACGTGGGTCTATTTTTCATAAGCTGATTTCCACCTAACACCATAATCCAGGGCACTTCGATTTTTAAGTTTGGGATGTCGGTTTCAAATGCAGGGACGCGCGTATTATGCATGAAGTGCCCGGGTATTTGAACCGGAAAGTGAGCTTTGAAATAACGTAGGGGCAGACCTGCGTGTCTGCCCCTGTCGCGCTAGACGGAATCGAAGTCTACAAATGCCACCGGGGCAGACACACAGGTCTGCCCCTACGATGTGATTTTATTTGAACATCAGCTTCACCGGGTTGGCTTTCTTGCCATCCACGGTCAATAGCACTTCCACCTCACCGCGCCCGGCCAGGCTTTGCGGCGCGAGCACGTTCAGTTGATCCAGGCCCTCCAAGCCGCCGACCTTGCCCGCGAAATCGGCGTTGAGTTGCACGCCGCCGATTTCGACCGTCACCGCTTCGATCTTGCTGCGGTAACGGAAACCCGTGCCGTACAGGACGAGGTAAACCGCTTCGCTGGCATCCGACACGTCAATCGGCTTGGCGACGAACTTTTTCGTTTGCGGGTCGAGTTGCGCGAATGTTTCGTAGACCTGCTGCCCATTCGCTTTGACGCGCAACACCAGGCCGGTGGCGATGCCCGCGCCATTCGCGTTCGCCGTGAACAGCGCGGGCGCGACCGGCGCGATCTGCACGAACTGCACCGAGATGTGTTTGCTGCCGCTCTGAATCATCACCAGCGCCGGGCCGAGCGCGACTTTCTCCGGAATCAGGTAATTGACCTGATTGCCCGACACGAAAAAGAGCGGCGCTTGATGCAATTGCCCCAGGGCGTCCTGCACCGTCACGACCGTGCCCGCCAGTTCGGTCGGCAGCGGCACTTTGTTGGCGGCCATTACTTGCGTCGCCAGATCGTTGCCAAAGGCCGCGACCATCGAGGCCGGCGCGAGCGTTTCGCCGGTGAAGCTCGCCGCCGAGACATTCGCCAGCGGGCCGTAAACCATAAACGCTTTCTCGTTCGAGAATGCATTGGCGTTCAAGTCCAGCACAGTGACGGCGGCTGCGCCTTCGGCCATCAGGTCGCTGGCGGGAATCGTCGCCAGCAGTTCGCCGTTGCTGATGTAATTCGTCGGGCGTTCCTGCCCGTTCCAACGCACGCGGCAATTGTTGTTGAAGTTGATGCCCGTGACCTTCAGCGCGAAATCCTTGCTGCCCAACGCGGTGAAACCGGGACTCAAGTTGGCGATGACGGGCGCGGGTTTGGCGTTCGCGGTTTCCTGTGTGAGCGCGAGCGTTTTGCCCGCGACATCCATTTGGCCGCTACGCGCCGCGCCGTTGTTGGCGGCGACGGTGTATTTGACGACGCCGTTGCCGATGCCGTTCGCGCCGTTGGTGACGATGACCCAGGCGGGCGGATTGTTGATGAAATAAGGGCAAGCCGCGTTCGAGGCGGTCACGTTGACGACGCCATCGCCGCCCGTGGCCGGGAACGCTTGCGAGGCCGGGTTGATCGTGAACGAACAGCCCGCCGCCTGACCGATGATGATGTTCTTGCCCGCGACCGTGATCGTGCCGGTGCGCGCGGGGCCGTTGTTGGGCGCGACGGTGACAGGGACGTTGACCGAACCCAGATATTTCTGCACGCCCGGCCCGTTGCCAACGGTGATCCAGGCATCATTGCTGGAAGCTGTCCACGGGCAGTCGCTGCCGGTGGACGATACATTCACAGCGCCGGTATCACCGTTGGCAGGGAAGCTCTGACTGTTTTGATTGACCGTCAGCACACAGCCGCCCGCTTGGGTGACGGTCATTTGCTTGCCGCCAGCGGTGATGATGGCCGTGCGTTGCGCGCCGGGGTTGGCGTCGTAGGTGTAGGCCATCTGTTTGTCACCCGCGATGTCCGGATGGTTCGGGATGTGCAGCCAGGCGGCGTTGCTGTCGGCGTGCCATTTACACATGTTCGACGTGGTCGTCACCGTGAACGAACCGATGCCGCTCGTGGCGGGCAGGCTCTGGCTGGCCGGGCTGAACGTATAGTCGCAGCCTGAGCGTTGATGAATTGCAATCGAATTGAACCCAGCGGAAATCAAACCGTCGCGCGCGGGGCCGGGATTCGCGTCCACCGTGAAATTGAATTTGCCGTTGGCGCTGGCGCCGATGTGCACCCAGGGCACCAGGCTGTTGGCGTTGAAGGTGCACGCGGCATTGCTCGGTTGCATGTTGACCTGATTGCCGCCGCCCGCTTCGGTAAAGGTGAAATCGTTGGGCGCGGCGGTGAAGGTGCAGCCCGCCGCCTGATTGACGGTGTAAGCGTTGCCGCCGATGTTGATGACCGCCGAACGCGCCGGGCCGTTGTTGCTGCTGACCGTGTAATTGATCGTGCCGTTGCCCTGGCCGCTGGTGCTGCCCTGCGCCACTTGTATCCAGGCCGCGTTCTCGCTGGCCGTCCATTGGCAGAGGATGTGCGAAGCGGTCACATAGGTCGTGCCATTGCCGCCCGCCGCGCTGAAATCTTTTGAGGGCGGGCTGATCGTGAAACCGCAGCCGCCGACCTGAGTGACCGTGACGACTTTGCCCGCGATGGTGATATTGTCCAAACGCTGCGGGCTGTGATTGGCGTCCACGATCACGGTGACGACGGTGCTGGTGAGGCCGGCGGCGGGCACGATGTGCAACCAGGTCGCGGGCGTCGTCGCCGTCCAGGCGCAGCCGATGTTGGAGACATCCACATTGAGTTGGAATGAATTGGCCGCCGCCGCCACGGTCTTCGTGAGCGGCGAGACGGTAAAGGTGCAAGCGACCGGCTCAACGACTGGCACAACGGGCGCCGCGCTGGCCTGCTGCAAAAAGTAATTCGAGGCCAAGCTCAAGCCAGTCACGGCGAGCACAGCCAAAATGAAAGTTTGAATGCGAGTTTTCATGATCTAATTCCTCCTCCCCCGTTTTCTGTCGGGCGCGCGACCGCCGCGCGGTGCGCCGCCGGTTGGCCGGGCGGGGACGTCCGGCAACGGGGCGGAGTCTAGCCAAGTGTCCGGTGATGGCTCATGCCTGGTTTGGTGATGTTTTGGTGATGTGCCGGTGCGGCGGGGTGGGCGTCAAAGTTTTGCACAAAGGCAAGCCGGGCGGCGGCGGCGCGCGTAGCGCAACCTGCCGAGGTTGCGCGGTGTCACAGCTACGGCCCAGGCTTCACTTGCGACACCACGCAACCTCGGCAGGTTGCGCTACGCGCGCTGAACTGTTCGTTTCCGCCTGCGCAAAACTTTGACGCACACCCGGTGCGGCGCGCCAGCTTGTGCTTCCGGTCAAACGCCGTAAGATTGGCTCTGCATCATTTTCCCGCTCCCCCTGGAAGCTTGCTTCAATGATTCAAGCAGAGGTTCAAACAGGCACCGCCACAACTGACCCCTTGCTCGCGCCCTGGTTGGCGGCGGCGGGCGATGAGGCCGAGCTATGGCTGACCCAACTCATTGGCACTGAGCTTAGGCCGCTGATGGCGGGCGTCATTCGCTTCAAACTGCGCCTGGGGCCGGACGCGCCGGATGCCGAAGACCTGCGGCAAGAGGCGCTGGCCGAACTCTTGGGCCAATTGCGCAAGTGCCGCACTGCGCCCGCGCAACACGCCATCGGCGACGTGCGCGGGCTGGCCGCTACCATCACCTACCGCGCGTGTTACCGCTGGTTACGCCGCCAAGCGCCGCGCCGCACTGCCTTGCGCAATCGGTTGCAATACGTGCTGACGCGGCAAGCAGGTTTGGCGTTGTGGCCCGCCGTCTCAAAAGATTTGGTCAAGCGGGTGCTGAGCGGATTGCTGGCCTGGCGTGGGCGGAATGATTGGGCTTCGGCAGCGCAATTGCAGCAACTGGCTGCGGATGAAACGTTGCGCGCCTGCGCCGGGCGGATGGGCGAGGGCAAAGGCCCCGCCGCGTTCGGTGAATTCCTGCGGGCCGTTTTTACCAGCGCACGCCTGCCGATTGAATTTGATGAACTGGTGAGTCTGAGCGGCGCGTTGCTGCAAGTACGCGATGAACAGGCAGTTTCTACGGCGACTGAGGAAGGCGGCGAAATCCCGCTGCCTGCCGCGCCGGACGATGTGGCCTGGCAGGTTGAAAAGCGCCTCTTTTTGCAACGGCTGTGGGAAGAGGTGCGGTTGCTGCCATTGCCGCAACGCGCGGCGCTGCTGCTCAATTTGCGCGACGCGGGCGGGCGCGGGTGCATCGCGCTTTTCCCCACGCTGGGCATCGCCAATTTGCGCGCCCTGGCCGCCGCGCTCGAACTGCCGCTCGAACGGTTGGCAGCGCTCTGGAATCAATTGCCGCTGGATGATGCGACGATTGCCGAATTGCTTAAACTGACTCGTCAACAGGTCATCAATGCGCGCAAAGCGGCTCGCGAACGGCTGACGCGGCGGCTGCGCGGATTCCTTTAACTGAAAGCATGGAAGGGATTAGGGCCAGTGGAATGCTCTGCGGCAGACGCCACCGAAACCATTTTCTAAAAATGGCAATGACTTTTTTCACACACTGGTAATAAGCCGTAACTTTGGGCAACTTACCTGAATGACCAAGCTCAACACTGTCGCAGAAGCGTTCCGCGATACGGCTTTAACCCTTGCTTTGCACACACAAGAAATCAATTGACCGAGCATCTTTCCACAATTCAGTTCGAAGCGTACCAGCAGCAACGGCTGGCCCCGGCAGAACTGATCGCCGTTGACGATCATCTGACCGCGTGCGCCGCCTGCCGCCAACGCTTGGAAGCCGCGCTGCCCACCACGGCCATTGCCTTTTATTCCGCTTGGCAGGCCGAGGAAAACGCGCCGCACCTGAGCTTCGACCAACTGGCCGCCTACGTTGAGAACACGTTGACCGGTGACGAACAACAATTCGGCACGGATCACTTAGCCACTTGCGCACATTGCGTCGTCGCCGCCGCTGACCTGCGCGCCTTCAAGGTCGAAGCCGCGCCCGTGCCCGCACGCGTCCCGCCACCGGTTGCCGCAGGCTGGTGGGACAAAGTGCGCGCGTTGCTGTCACCCATAATGCCCGTGCCCGCTTTCGGGTTCGCCGTGGCTGGGTTGTTATTGATCGTCTTGCTGGGCTGGTTGTGGCGCGCTGTTTTTGTCAAACCTACACCCGCGCCGCAATTGGCGCAGCAAACCGCCACGCCGTCTGTGACGCCTGTGCTCACCCTGACGCCCACCCCCGCCGCAGCGCCCTTGCTGGCGCAACTCAACGATGGCGGCGGGCAGATTACGCTCGACCAGCAGGAGCGACTGGCCGGTGTGGAGGGGTTGTCACCCGCGTATCAGCAGATGGTCAAAACGGCTTTGATGACGCAACAGATCGCCAAACCCGCCACGCTGACCGGCTTGAATCGGCCCGGCAGTTCGCTGATGGGCGCGGATGAACAGGGGAATCAGTTTGCCTTGCGCGCGCCGGTGGGCAAGGTCGTGTTGACGGATCGCCCGCTTTTCCTGTGGGCGCCGCTGGCCGGGGCCGTGAGCTATCTGGCCGAAATTTACGACGAACGCTTTTCGTTGGTGAGGAAAAGTGGGGAATTGAAAAACACGCAATGGCTGCCCAGCGAGCCGCTCGCGCGCGGCCAACTCTACGCCTGGCAAGTGAAGGCGAACAAAGACGGGCAGGAAGTGATTGCGCCCAAACCGCCCGCCGCGCAAGCGCGTTTCCGTGTGTTGGCGCAAACGCCGGCTGACGAAATCGCGCGCGTCCGCCGCACGCACGGCAATGCGCATCTGCTGTTGGGCCTGCTTTGTGCGCAAGCGGGTCTGTTGGATGAAGCGGAAAAGGAATTGCGCGTCTTGCAGGCGGCCAATCCGGACGCGGCCAGCGTGCGGCGGTTGCTGGCGAATGTGCAGGCCTTGCGGCGCTGAAGCTGTCTTGATTGAGCGCCACGCCGTGCGTTTTCTGTGCGGATTTACTGGCGAGTTGCGTCGCTGAGCGCGATGACGCGTTTGAGTTCTTTGCCCGCCAAGCCAAAAAAGACGGCCATCTGCTTGAGTTGTTCCGGGCCTTTGTAATCGGCGGGTGAGGCGCAAAAACGCTCGATGCCAGGTGTGAACCCAGGGCATTTCATTTTCTTGGGGATGGTGTGTCCGGCGGAACACTTGTCTACCTCTTGTTGTAAGAGGCAAAAGTCGCACAGTTTCATCGGCCCTCCGCTGCGTGGTCCGTTTCCGCCTGCGCCTCGGTCTGCGCCTGGGCCGCTGGCGCTGGCAGTCCCGCCACTTCATCGCGTTCAGACTGGGTGACCAGCCGTTTCAGGGCGCGCAGCACGGGTTTTTGGTCGGGCGGATAACTGACGGTTGGTTTGGGGGATTCAGCCTTGGCGGGCGGTGGTTTCTCCATGTGCTTTACTTCCTTTCCGCTTAATTCTGCTCGCGCTTGACGAACCAGATGCCTGTGACGATGGCATTTTTGGCACGGGCCATCTCACTGGCTTCCTCAATGCTCTCGGCGTACAAGCCCTCTTTGCGATAGCTTTGCAGCAGCGAAGCGCCGAATTTGCAGGCTGGCCCCAGCAGCCGCAGTTGCGGGTCATCGGTCATGAATTCATAGGGCAATTCACCGGCGGCCAGCCGCGCTAGCGCATCATTGAGATCAATGAGAGTGACGATCATGATTTTGCCAACCTTCTGCTTCCGCTGCGTGCGGTTAGGCGCGGCCTGCCGCTACTTCTTCCGTGCTCGGCAAGAGTTCATATCCGATCAACCCGGCTTCGACTTCTTGAACGGCGATGAGCGTGACTTTGTTATTCCCGACTTGCACGAGTGGGCGCGCGCCTTTTTCCAATTGTCTGGCGCGTTGCGAAGCCACCAGCACTTTGCGGTACTTGTTTTCAATAATGTGTGGTTGCATTGATCTTTTACTCCTTGGCGGGCCACATAGCCAGCCTGGAACGGATTTTGAAATGCCACTTTGTGTCCAAACTATGGACTCGGCAAAGTGGCGCGAACCGCCTGTGGCGGTCAGGGAGAGAACTGTTTTCGCACGACTCGATTGCGGCGCTGCGCCTCAGGTTTTGGAACAGCCTTCGGTGAGTTTGCGAAAGTGATAACCCAGCGCGGCCAGCCTGACCGCTTCGGCGAATTTGGCGCGGTGGGCGATAAACGCCTGGCGCAGGTACCGCCAAAACGCACCGCGCGCCGGGTCGCGCACACCCAGCGCCAGTACCACGCGCGCGAGGGTCACGACATCGCTGAGGAAGCCGGTGCGGCGTGGCTCCTTTGATCCCACGGTGACGCGCGCCAGGCTATCGAGCGCGCGTTGATAGTATTCGCCTGGGCTGTAGATGGTGCGCAGAATGGTCTGGTAGCCAGCGAGCAACCGCGTCGCCTCCATCTTGGGGATGAAGTTCAATGTGCCGTCGGTGTTGTTGCCCGTGCTTTCCATCAGCAAGCGCCCTTCGCGTTCGAGCCGCCGCCAGAGTTGCGTCTGCGGCAACGCTGTGAGCAAGCCAACCATGGCCAGCGGGATGGCGCTGGCGCGAATGAATTCGATCTGCCGCGCGAAAATGTCGGGCGGATCGTTGTCGAAACCGACGATGAACCCCGCCATCACTTCCATGCCGTAACGCTGAATCTTTTGCACCGAAGCCAGCAAGTCACCGCGCGTGTTCTGTCCCTTTTGCGCTTCGATCAAACTGGCTTCCACCGGCGTCTCGATGCCGAGGAAGACGCGCCGGAACCCCGCGCGCTGCATCCCCGCCAGCAATTCGTCATCATCCGCCAAATTCACGCTGGCTTCGGTGATGAAGGAAAACGGCTGGCCGTGCTGCGTTGACCACTCCGCCAATTCAGGCAAGAACTTTTTGACGTTGCGCTTGTTGCCGATGAAGTTGTCATCCACGATGAAGACCATGCCGCGCCAGCCCAAATCGAAAAGCACATCCAGTTCGGCCAGCATCTGCGCATTGCTTTTGGTGCGCGGCGCGCGGCCATAAATTTCGATAATGTCGCAGAACTCGCATTGAAACGGACAGCCGCGCGAAAACTGCACCGACAGCGCGCTGTATTTGCTCAGCTCGGCGAGTTTGAAATCCGGCAGCGGGGTCAGCGCCAGCGCGGGCCGCTCAGCCGCCTCATAGATACGCTTGGCCGCGCCGCGTTCGAGATCGCGCACAAACTCCGGCAACGTGGTTTCGGCTTCGCCCAGAAAAAGATGATCGGCTTCGGGCAGTTCGGCGGCACTGGTCGTCGCATACGGCCCGCCCACGACGACGCGCTTGCCCAGCGCTTTGCAACGGGCGATCACGCGCGCCAGCGCCTCTTTCTGCGTGAGCATCGCGCTGACAAAAACCAACTCGGCCCAGGCGATGTCCGCCGTCTTGAGCGCTTGCACGTTCATGTCCACCAGCCGCCGCTCCCACGCCTGCGGCAAGAGCGCCGCCACCGTCAGCAAGCCGAGCGGCGGGAAGGCGGAACGCTTGCCTTCAAAAGAAAGCGCGTGCCGGAAGCTCCAGTACGTGTCGGGAAATTCAGGATAAACGAGCAGCACTCGCATTGCCGGACGTCTCACTTTCTGCCAGCGTGGTAAAGCTGGCCACAGCCGCCGCTTCGGTGTCGAACATTTCAAACACAGTATGGAGTTTCGTGATCGTTAGCAAATGTTGCAACCGCTGGTTGAGTTGAAGCAGCGTCAGGCGTCCCCCCAATTTTTTCAGCGTGGTATAGCAAGAGATCAATTCGCCCAACCCGCTGCTGTCCATGTATTGGACTTTTGCGAGGTTGACGATCAGCTTGCGCGCGCCTGCGTCAAAGGCGGCGTTGGCCTTTTTGCGGAATTGGGCGTTGTGATCCAGCGCCAGTTCGCCTTCGAGTTCCAGCACGGTGATGTCGTTCACTGTGCGTTCGGTAATTGTCATTAGTTTGCCTCTACCTAGTATGGAGGCGACCCTGGGTACGCACCGCTTCCAGCGTGCAGGACTGATTGACAGACACAGTGGCTTTGACCGGATCAATCGCCAAGCCTGCACGCTGGAAGCGGTGCGTACCCAGGTCGCGCTACCCCTCCCGAAACCTACTCGCGCTAATAGCCGCCCATCTCCCCGCCCGCTGGCATCCCCACCGCGCTTTCGCCCGGATACTCCGAAATCATCACTTCCGTCGTGAGCAGCAAGCCCGCAATCGAGGCCGCGTTTTGCAGCGCCGAGCGCGTGACTTTGGCCGGATCAATCACGCCCGCCGCCACCAGGTCTTCAAACTCCTCGGTCACGGCATTGAAGCCCACCAGTTCATTCTTTTCCGCGCGGACGCGGGCGACGATGATCGAGCCTTCCTTGCCCGCATTTTGTGCGATCAGGCGCAGCGGTTCTTCCAGCGCGCGTTTGACGATGTTGACGCCGATCTGTTCGTCAGGATCGCCCTCTTCATCTTTGAAGAGTTTGAACTTCTCCAACACCTTGGCCGCGCGTATGTAGGCCACGCCGCCGCCTGGGACGATGCCTTCTTCGACCGCCGCGCGTGTGGCGTTCATGGCGTCTTCGACACGCGCTTTCTTCTCTTTCATTTCCATCTCGGTGGCCGCGCCGACCTTGATGACGGCCACGCCGCCGATTAATTTGGCGAGGCGTTCCTGCAACTTCTCGCGGTCGTATTCAGAGGTCGAAGCTTCCACCTGCTTGCGCAAGTTTTTGACACGGCCCGCCAAATCACCAGGTTTGCCGTGACCTTCGACGATGAGGGTGGAGTCTTTATCCACGACCACCTTCTTGGCCTGTCCCAACTCGTCGAGCTTGACATCCTTGAGCAAGATGCCGAGTTCCTCGCTGATGACCTGGCCGCCGGTCAGGATGGCGAGGTCTTCGAGCATCTCTTTGCGGCGGTCGCCGAAGCCGGGCGCTTTGACGGCGGCGACGTTCAACGAGCCGCGCAGTTTGTTGACCACCAGCGTCGCCAATGCCTCGCCTTCGATGTCTTCGGCGACGATCAGCAGCGGCTGGCGTTTTTCGGCGACCTTTTGCAGCAAGGGCAGCAGGTCGTTCATCGAACTGAGCTTCTTGTCGTGCAGCAGGATCAGCGCATTCTCAAATACAGTTTCCATGCGCGTGGTGTCGGTGGAGAAATACGGCGAGAGATAGCCGCGGTCGAATTGCATGCCTTCGACGAATTCCAGCGTGGTTTCCATTGTCTGGGCTTCTTCGACCGTGATGACGCCGTCCTTGCCGACTTTGGCCATCGCTTCGGCAATGATCGCGCCGATGGCCGCGTCGCCATTGGCCGAAATCGTGCCGACCTGTTTGATGGCATCGCCCGCGATGGGCTTGGCCAGGCGCTTGATCTCTTTCAGCGCGCGCTCGACGGCTTTATCAATGCCGCGCCGCAACGCCATCGGGTTCGCGCCCGCCGCCACGGTGCGCACGCCTTCGCGGAAGATGGCCTGGGCCAGCACGGTCGCGGTCGTCGTGCCATCGCCCGCGATGTCAGAAGTCTTGGCGGCCACCTCGCGCACCATTTGTGCGCCCATGTTTTCGAGCGGGTCTTGCAGTGTGATTTCCTGCGCGACGGTCACACCGTCTTTGGTGATTGCGGGCGAGCCGAATTTTTTATCAATGACCACATTGCGCCCGCGCGGGCCGAGCGTGAGCTTGACCGTGTCGGCGAGCATGTTGACGCCGCGTAACAACGCGGCGCGCGAATCGGTTCCATACGTGATTTGTTTTGCCATATCTGCTTCTTTCGTTACTCAGCGTGTTCGGTCTTCGGCGCGGCTTTACCAGGAGCCGGCACTGGTTCCGCAGGATTGCCTGGCAAGCCCTGGCGGAGTTCCAATGTGCGCTTGCGCCGGAGCAATTTCTTTTGTTGTTCGCGGTGCGCTCTCGAGCGGTCGCCATTGCGTTTTGACATGGTTCTCCTTGGTGTACCAATGCAGGCCTGCGACAGACTAAAGTCCGTCCTGCGCTTGGTTGCGGTTGTTTTACTCGGAAATCTTGCAGGCGTTGAAGGGAACTCTCTTGGGTGCTGAGCCTACAGAATTGAAGGGGTAACAGATCACCGGCGTGAGACTAACACATTTGAGGGCAACAAGCACTGCGGTGCGCTGGGGCCGCAAGCGTTTGCGAAAAAGAGTCAGTCAAACCATGCGCTGCGATAAGCCAGCCACCAGCAGCCAATCAGCAGCGGCAGCGTCAGGACAACACCCCACACCAAAGGTAAGGCCACGTCCGCGCAAAGCCCCAGAACCGTGAAGCTGATCCAGAAGACTTTCTTTTGCATGCCGGTCATTCCTCTGCTTGGTATAAGCGTGAATTAGCCTTGGTTGGGCGGAGGGCGGGCGATTTTCAAACATGCCGCAGCGGGTTGCTCAAGAGCGCCGTCCGCGTTGTGGCCCCGTGCGCCGTTTCTGTGCCGGGCGGGCCTTGCGCGGTTGCACGGAATTGGAGCGGGGCTGCGTGGCATTGGAATGCGTGGCATTGGAATGCGTGTTGGTCCGCAGGCGGGGAATTAGTTTTTCGGCCTCCGGGATGACCTCTTCGGTTTGCAAGAGGGAATATTCTTTGGGCCATTGGCGCCAGCAAGTGCGGGCAAACGCGTTTTCGTCTTCATTGACGAACTGCCCCAGCTTGCCGCGCAGTAAAATCGCCTTTAGTTTTGCTCTCGTTTCTGTATCCATATTTTCTTTGACCTCTAGGGGTTCTCTTTGACCTCTAGGCTGTTGCGGTTTTGTGTTCAACTATGAGTCGTGTCGCGGTTGATTCGTAAGGCTGCTAGACGGATTCAGCGCTGTCAGGCACATTGGTTCAGCAAGCGGGTAGGGAAAGTGGCTCATCAATTTGGGCTATTTAGTGGCCAGACCCATTGGCAGATTGCTTACCTGCTCAGTTTTTCAGCACGAACGAAACCTTCAGGATTACACGATACTCGGTAAGTTTGCCTTTCACAACCGCATCCTCTGTTCTTCGCCCCAGATGCCGCACACATTTTCAAGGTCTTAGATCAGTTTGTAATTGAATGTACGGGCGGCGCGGTGGGGTCAGTACCGCGCGCGTGAGCAAGCGCTGCGTCAACGCTGGCGGCTTATGGCATACCCGGAGTCTCTGCTTGCTGACGCGCGCGGTACTGCCCGGGAGCGCGCCTTTTCCCGTACACCGCTCTGCCATCCGATCTAAAGGTGACTGATGAGCCGATTGGTGAGGGGGGGCCGCCCAGTCTGGAACAAGGTCGAAAAGCATTTGCGCGTTTGCACGAGACAAGGCGATCTGCGCGAGACAGGCCGTGAGTTCCGTTTATGGTGTTTTTTGAATCATGGTCGCCCCCTCGCGTGATTGCTGCTTACCGTGCTTTCCTTGCCGCGCCGCGCCATCATCCCACCCCCCTTTCCTGTCACGCCAGCCACGCGCAGGTTTCATCACACCATGCATTAGCCCGCCCCTCTCTATGGCTGCTTCCGCTGGGGCCAGGCGCAGAGAGTTTGCGTTGCACAGCTTGCGAAAAAGCGCGCGGGCACCAAATTGTTGGTTTGGCGCCCGCGTAATCGTGACTTCTGTTCGCTTCGTGGCCGCGGCGCTAAATCAGCGCACGCAACATTAGTACGGCGGGTTTAACCACGGGGGCACGAGGCACACAGGGAGGCTTTTGGCGCTTGGTTTTCCCCGTGTTCCCCGCAGTCTGTCAGTGTCAGTCTTTGTTGTTCAGATTTAGTGCAACGTCGGGCGGCTCCAGGCTGGTTATTGCTCGCCAATGGCGTGTCTATCCGGGCTATCTCAGGCGTGAGGGCCGCCGCTGGACACGCGCACGCCGCCCCATCAAGCGCCGCTTGACGAGTTCGACCAAGAGCAAATACGTTAGCACCGCAGCGCCCAGAAAGAGGAAAAACGTAATCGGCAATGGGATGAATCCAAAAATTGCGGCCAGCGGAGACCACGGCAACAGGATGCCAATCACGACGATTAGCACGGTCGTTATTGCTAACGGCAGACTGGGGCGGCTGCGAAACGGATTCCCAGCGGTGCGAATCACAAAGAGGACGAGCGTTTGTGTGGCGAGCGATTCGACAAACCAGCCGGTGTGAAACAACGCTTCGGAAGCGTGAAAGATTTTTAGCAGTGCGTAGAAGGTCAGGAAATCGTAGATCGAACTGAGCGGGCCAATGTAGATCATAAAATCACGGATCAGTTTGATGTCCCAGCGCCGTGGCTTGTCGCTGTAGGTTTGATCCACGTTGTCCGTGGGAATCGTGATCTGAGCCAGATCATAGAGAAAGTTGTTGAGCAGAATCTGCGTCGGCAGCATCGGCAAAAATGGCAGGAACACGGCGGCGGCGGCCATGCTGAACATGTTGCCGAAGTTGGAACTGGTACCCATAAGTAGATACTTCATGACATTGCCAAAGGCTCTGCGTCCTTCGAGGATGCCTTGATGCAGCACGCGCAGGCTGCGCTCCAGCAGAATAATATCAGCAGCGTCTTTGGCGACATCCACCGCCGTGGCGACCGAGATCCCGACATCCGCCGCGTGCAGCGAAGGCGCGTCATTGATCCCGTCGCCGAGATAGCCGACGACGTGGCCGCGCCCCTTGAGCGCGAGGATGATGCGGTGTTTCTGCATCGGTGAGACGCGGGCAAACACAATCGTCTTCTCCGCCACGTGCGCGAGGGCTGCATCGCTCATGCGGTCGAGTTCATCGCCGAGGACGATGTGTTTGGCGTCCAACGCGACTTGCGAGCAGATATGCTGGGCGACCAATTCACTGTCTCCGGTCAAGATTTTTACTCGCACGCCATCGCGGCGCAGCGCTTCAAGCGATTCAGCGGCATCCGCCAGCGGCGGATCGGAGAAGGCGAGAAAGCCAGCGAGCACCAAGTCCTTCTCATCAGCTAGGCGATAGACCTCTTGTTGTGGGACAGTCCGAGAAGCGACGGCTAACACGCGATACCCCGCCGCGCTCAATCCATCATAGGTTGTCTGACACTTGGCGCGCGTCTCACTGTCCAATGGCTGCGCCTGTCCATTCACTTCATACTGGGAGCAGCAGGTCAGAACGCTTTCTGGCGCACCCTTGGTAATCAACAGAATCTCGCCCTTCGCCTCCGTAACGACGGAGAGCCGCCGCCGTTCGAAATCAAAGGGGATTTCATCTACCTTGCGATAGGCACTGATGTCGAGCGGATCGTGCTTGAGAATCGCCACGTTGATCGGATTCTTCACGCCTGATTCATAAGTGCCGTTGAGATAGCCCAACAGCAAGGCATGGTCTGACGGGTTGCCGAGCGCGTCCGAATGCTGGCTGAGCGTCATCTCGCCGCTGGTCAGCGTGCCGGTCTTATCGCTGCACAGCACGTCCATACTGCCGAAGTTTTGAATCGCCTCCAGGTGTTTGACGATGACCTTTTGCCGCGCCATGTGCAGCGCGCCGCGACCGAGCGTGACCGTCGTGATCATCGGTAAAAACTCCGGCGTCAACCCCACCGCCAGCGCCAGCGCAAAGAGGACGGATTCCAGCGGATTGTGCCGCAGTACAATGCTGACCAGCAGCACGAAGAAGACCAGAAAGAAGATGGTCTTCATAATCAGGTAACCGAACTGTTTTGTGCCGCGTTCAAATTCGGTCTCTGGTGGCCGCGCCGCCAGACGTGCAGCAATGTCGCCAAACGCGGTCGCCGGGCCGGTGGCTGTGACGAATGCGGTCGCGGTTCCGCTCACTACCGAAGTGCCCAGAAAGACCGCGTGACGATCATGGGCGGAGTTTTCCGCCGCCGCCTCGCTCACTGCGCCTTTGGCGGCGGCTTCTTTTTCGACCGGCAGCGATTCGCCGGTGAGGGCGGCTTGATTGACGTGCAGGTCTTTCGCTTGCAGCAGGCGCGCATCGGCGGGCACCAGGTCTCCGGCAGAAAGCCTGAAGACATCGCCCGGCACTACTTCGCGCCAGGGCAACTCCGTCCATTTACCATCGCGTAAAATTGTAGCGGTGGGTGCGACCTGCCCGCGCAAGCGTTCAGCCGCGCGTTGCGAATGCCAAGTCTGAAAGAAGTTGATGACAATGCTGACCACAACCATCAACGCGATAATCATGGCGTTGACGAACTCGCCGACGAAGGCTGAGACAGCGCTGGCAATCAACAGAATGATGACTAAGGGATTGGCAAACAGCAGCAACACCTGGATCAAGCCGGCTGCCCGTCGCACTGGCGCCTGTTCATTCGGGCCGGCCTTGGCCAACCGCGCTTTGGCTGCTGGCGTGGTCAGGCCGTCTTCGTCCGGGATAGGTCTTTCGGTTGTGGCGACAGCGACAATTTCTGGCATACGCATCTTCTCTGAAGTAGCACCTCACCTTTTCAATGCGGCGCATGAAAAAAAATCGGTGAGATAAATTCAGCGTTCACGCTTCAGTGTGGCAGCTTCATACCCCTGACACGCTGAAGCGTGAACGCTGAGCTTGCGTTATGGACGCCGGTGATTTCATTGCGCCCCCTGCCAAAGCTGCACGCTGGAAGCAGTGCGCACCCAGGCGGCTATTTCTGCTTCGACATCTGTTCCAGCACCGCGCCGAGTTGCTTCAACTCTTCGCCGTAACGCCCCCAGTCGCCGTCGCGCTGCGCCTGAAGCGCGCGGTCGTAATGTTGCTTGGCTTGCGTTGCGAGGCTTTGCGTGCCTTCCGTTAGTTGAGCGGCGGGCGGCGCGCTCGCATTTGGCGCGGGCGCTTGGGCGGCGCTTGCCGGTGCCGCGTTCCCGAAGACGCGGGCCAGGCTGGCTTCGAGCGTCGGTTCCATCGCAATACGATTTTCGGCGGCGACGATGACGCGTTTGAGTTCGGGAATCTTGCCGGACTCCGCACGCAGGTAAAGCGGCTGGACGTAAATGAGCGATTCCTTGATCGGGATCACCAGCAGCGTGCCGAAGATGACTTCAGAGCCGCGCTGATCCCAGAGCGAGATTTGGCGTGAAATGTCAGGGTCCTGGTTGATACGTGCGACGATCTGTTTGGGGCCGTAAATCAGTTTCTGTTTGGGGAAACGGTACACCAGCAAATGGCCGTAATGCGCACCATCGGCGCGCGCCACCATCCAGGCCGCCAGATTGTCTTTGCTTTTCGGCGTGAAGGGCAGCAGCAGCATGAATTCCTCGGTTTGCTCGCTGGGCAGTTTCATAATCGCGTAATAGGGATTCATCACCCGCGATTGTGTGGCCGCGCCAGAGCCTGCCGGATCCAACCCCTGCGCTTCGGCTTTCCCCTGCTTTTCAGGCATGGCAACCACCGACCATTGGTCTTCTTTGTTGTAAAAGACCTGCGGCTGACTCATGTGCCAAGTCGAATAAACCTCCGCCTGCAACCGGAAGATGTCTTCGGGATAACGCAGATGCGCGCGCAAATCGGCGGGCATCTCGGCGAGCGGTTTCAGAATGCCGGGGAAGATGCGTGCCCAGGTTTGAATCAGCGGATCGCGTTCGTCGGCGAGATATAGCCGCACGTCGCCCTGATAGGCATCCACGACAGCTTTGACCGAATTGCGAATGTAGTTGATGCCGTTGACCGGTTGCGAATAAGGATAGCGGTCGCTCACCGTGTAGGCATCGGCGATCCAGAAAAGCCTTCCCTCGGAGATGACCAGATACGGATCGCTGTCGAAGGTCAGAAAGGGCGCGACCTGCGCGAGCCGCTCCTTGATGTTGCGAACGTAAAGCACGCGGCTCTCTGGCGTCAGATCATTCGACAGCAACAACTTCATATCGCCGAATCTGGAGGCAAACAACATCTGCCGCCACGTCGAGGCAATGCTGACACCGCCCGTCCCGGTGTAACTGGCAAAGACATTCTCTTCGCCCGCCGGATAGTTGAACTCCTTCGCGGTGGTCTTGACGTAAACACGGTCATTCGACAATTCGCCGAAATAGATTTCAGGCCGTTCGACCTTGAGCACAGGCACCGACGAAACCGGCGGAATGTTTTTGACGAAGAGCACCGGCAAGCCTTCGGGCGTCACCTGATTGACCGGGCCGAGCGTCAGGCCAAAGCCGTGCGTGAAGGTCAGTTGCTCATTGATCCAGTTGCGGTTGGGCAGGCTCGCCGTGGACAACTCGCGCGCCGAGAGCATGACCTGTTGTAACTCGCCATTGATGCGGTAGCGGTCATTGTCCACCGATTGAAAATCGTAGTAGGTGCGAATCTCTTGCAGTTGGGAAAAGGTGTCGAGCAGCGGCTTCTGATCCCAGAGGCGGATGTTATTGATGGTCGGTTGATTCTCTTGAATGTCTTTGGCGGTGAGCACGGTGTCGCCCGGCAACTCGCGCTCTTCGACATGATCCAGCCCGAAGGCTTTGCGCGTCGCGGCGATGTTGTGCGTGATGTAAGGCGTTTCTTTGACCAACTCGTTCGGCCCGACCGAGAACCGCTGCACGAGCGCCGGATACATCAAGCCCACAGCCAGCGTCAGCACGTAAAGACCCAATCCCGCCCACAGCAAGCTCGTCTTGGCGCGCAATAAGCTGGCGGCGGCCAGCACGGCCACCAGCACCGCCGCGCAAACCTGCACATAGAGCAGCGGCAGCGTGGCATTGAGATCGGTGTAACTGGCGCCCGCGTTAGGCCCGTTGGTGGAGTAGAGCAGATTCGGGATGCCCAAATATGTTTGCCCGGCCAACACCAGAAACAGCGCCGCCACCAGACCCAGCAAGTGTGTGCGCGGCCCTGGCCCCAGTTCAATCCGGCGCAGCTTGAGAAACGTCTCGGCCCCGCGCGCGGCATAGATGGCTGCCGTCCCCAGTAGGCAAATTCCCACCAGCGTGAGCAACAGACTGGCGAGCGTTTCGAGTGCTGGCAGCGTAAAGAAATAGAACGCGAGGTCACGCCCGAAGATCGGATCAACCTCGCCAAAGGGTGTCTGGTGACGATAGCGCAGCCAAATCTCCCACGCGCCCCACGCCGACAAACCGACAAAAGCGCCCAACGCCAACGCGGCAGGCAGCGCCAAGCGTCCCGCTAGCTCGGCAAAATCCGGCGCAGGTATCTGCTGTCCCTCGATATTTAAGAAGCGCGGGTTTGCCTCCGCGCGGGGCGCCGGGACAGGGCTTTGGTGCAACGCCAATTTGAAGTTGAGCCAGATGAATGCCGCAGCCAGCAGAGCGGCGCTGAGTCCCAGCGTCACTTTGGTCAGGAGCACCGTCGAAAAGATGGTTTGGTAGCCGAGCGACTGAAACCAGAGCCAGTCCGTATAAAACACCGCCCAGGCAGGCCAGGCAAAAATAGCGATGAAGGCGATGACCGCCACAATCAATAGCCAGCGTGGGCGTCTGCGCTGCTGTCCAGAGCCTCCCAGCATGTTTGTTGCGTTGATGATTGGTTCGTCAAATTCTTCTTCTTGTTGCATACGCTTTTCTCTCAGTCGGGGCGTTCATCCGCTTAGATCGGCTTGCATTTGGATCTACAGGGCGGCGCGTGGTGCGGTACGCGCGAGCGGTAGCGACCTGGTGACTCTGAGTGCGCACAATTCGGAGTCACCAAGTCGCTACCGCTCGCGCGTACCGCACCGGTGGAATGCCGGCATGTCCGGTCAGGATGAAATAAATTGCCATGGGCTAGGCGATCTGCGTGAGGTAAGCCGCGAGCTTGTTTTCTTTGATCACGAGGAAGTTATTTTCGTTGATCTCAATCAGCCCCAGATTCTTAAAACGCTGCATAAAGACGCTGATGCGGGGCCGCGTCGTGCCCACCATCTCCGACAATTCTTCGTGCGAAATTTTCGGTTCGAGGCGGATGCTGCGCGGGTCTTTCTTACCCATGGTGCGCGCCAGCCGTAACAACGTCTTGCCCAGGCGCTGTTCGCTATCCACCGTGACCAGGTCGGCGATGACCTGTTGTTGGTCGGCAATCCGCACGGCCAGGTACTGTACGAAGCCCTGGTACAAGGCGTCGCGCTCCAGGCGCGCAAAGAATTTGGGACAAGGGATTTGTTTTAAGTGCGTGTCTTCCATCGCCGTCGCGGTTTCCAGCCGTGCGCCTAAGCCGGACAGGCACAACTCACCGAAGATATCGCCCGCCGTATGGACAGCCAGCAGGCATTCTTTCCCTTCCGGCGAGAGCATGAGCAGTTTGATCTGTCCGCTCTCGATGAAATAAACCAACTCATCATTGTCGCCACACGTATAAACGTTATCGTGCTTCGGAATCATGATGGCGCGTGAATGCAGGGTCTCTTGCCGCAGCGATTCACCCATTTGTACTTTGAACAGGTCAGATTGAGGTGTTTCTTGAATCATGATTGCCTCTCCTTGTGGTTGCTGCTTACCGTTCTGTCTTCACCGCATCGCCTTGCCTATCATCCCACACCTCTTTCCTCTCCCGCCAGTGGCGCGCGCGTTGATTTAGCAGGGTTTTCATATCACTGTGCGGTAGCCAGTCCAGTCTGCCGAAGGTTCCGCCTGCACCAGACGCCGGTAGGTTACGCTAAATGGCCTGTTGGCCTCCGTCGAAGAACACTGTCTCGATCAACGGGCGTTGTTCGGGTGTGAGTTGACCAACGTGATGTGCTAGAGCAAACATTGGCTCGCTGGCGAGTGAATTGAAGGGAAAGCGCGTCAATATTTCTGAAATATGACTATTTGAAATCCTATGATCGGCTGGTTGGCAATAGGCTGCTGTCCAATATTGAACGTGTTCGAGAAAAAAAGTGGCGGGCGCACAAATGACTGTTATTGCGTCCGCTCAACCGTGACTTCAGTTCGCTTGATGGCTCGCCAAGCGTTGCAGGCCAAGCACGGAAACGATGTATGCCAAGGCGTTATTGACAGGTATTTTTCCCGCCGCAAGCCACGCCTTGAACGGAGAGCTGCGCGGCTGGGATGGGTGGGAAACCGTAGCAGTACGGGTTGCCGCTGGCGCTTGCCGTGCCACGCTTGAGTCAGCTTCCAACCAACGCTGTTTGGTTTCAGCATTGACAGCCAGTTGCTCTAGCAGCCGCGCGCTCCGCTCGCGCTGCCAATGTTTCGTTAACACTTCCGCTTTGCGTGTTAGCGCGTCAACCCGCGCGCGGCTGAAGTTCGTCAAGTTGAACTGTGCTTTGCGCGCCATCATCCCTCCTTCTCCTGGGCAATCGAATGTTCTTGCTGATCACAGACTTCGGACTATTGCGCTAGTTCACCCAATAGCCGGGTTGACCATAATGCCCATACAGATATTCCTCGTATTTGCGCGTAATCAGCTTGGCGCTGTTGTAGCTGGGACTTTGCTCAACCCCCTCGCGTGAGAGCCGCACGCGGACTTTGGCCTGCGCCCAATCTATCGCCGCAATCCATTGCGGTGAGATCATCACTTTCTTGCCGGGCAACCATTTGTGCGTGTCAATCGCCAGGTAGCGAATCGCCCAACTCTCATCGTCCAGGATGAAATCTTCGACGATCCCGATCTCGCCATCCGTCGCCTCAATCGAATATGTGGACACCTCTTGCGTGCTCCGCAAATGCACGTCTTCCGAAACGACGGCGCGCACGGTGGCGGCAGTCCCGGCACTGCTACCAGCACTGGTTGAACGTCCTACTGAGGCCGCACCTGCCGCGACCGGGGATGCCGTCGCGGCGAGGGATTGCTGCGCTGCCAGAGCAGGACGTTCCTCAGCTCCCCACAGGAATGGGCTGCCCCAATAGTAGGGAAAACCGTAGTAATCCGCATAATGCGCTTCCATCTGCCGCGAGACCGGCTTGCGGGTGTCAATGTCCGGGCTTTTCTCCACCTGACTTTTGGTCAGGGCGACATGAAGCTGGCGGTGCTCATGATCCACCTGCATCACTGAGAAAGGCGATACCAGCACCTGCTTGCCTGCTAGCCAGTTACCCGTATTGACGACCATATAGCGCAAGGCCCAGCGTTCATCATCGAAATAGAACTCCTCGACATTCCCAATCTCGCCATCTAGGGCGGCGATTTTGAAACCGCTCAGTTCATTTACACTGCGTAACATAGGTTGTCTCTCTTTTCTGCTACCGTTCCGCTGACTGCCGCCGGGCTTATGCTCCGTTGCGTTAAAGATCGGCAAGCACTTTGCCCGCTTGTTCTAATGCCTCACCGGCCTTCCGGCGCACTTTGCCGGCTTGCTGTTGAACTTGTCCTTCCACTTGCTCTGTTTCGCCTTCGGCTTCGAGTTGCGGATCGTGGATAAACTCCCCGACATTGGCATTGATCGCGCCGGTGATTTGTTTCTTCTTGCCGATGACCTCGTCTTTATTCCACATACTTGCCTCCTTGCCATGATTGCTTGAGTCATACTGGATGTTACGCCGCAAATAATTGGACTTGGACTTGAGCGCCCCAAGTCAGCTTTCAATCATTTTGCCGCGTAACGTCCGTTGCTCAGCTTGCCGGGGAATTCCGGGCTAGTACTCCATCAAGCTGAAAATGAGGGATGTAGGGCGGGATTTAATCCCGCCCTACATCCCGGATGCGCTCTCAGCATCCATCACTTACAGCTTGATGGAGTACTAGGCTTTGCCGGCCAGCGCTTTGCCCGCCTCGACTGCCTCAGCGGCTTTGCGCAGCCCGGTGCCGACTTTCTCCTGAATTTTTCCGGCCAGGCGTTCAACTTCGCCTTCGGCTTCTAGGCTTGGGTTGTTAGTCACTTCCCCAACTTTGTCTTTGATTGCGCCCTTGACCTGGTTGGACATGCCTTTAACTTCGTCCTTACTCCACATACTTGCCTCCATGAAATGATCGCTTCCTACAAAGAAGGATCGGTTTGAGTGTTGCTTGTTACTTGAGGTTCGCATTCTCAGTCAGACTGAAGTGACGCGCCGTCCCGTATTGGACAGGCTTGAAAAGAAAAGCGGCTGGCTTACCTCAACTCGTTTGTTACTTGTGTTACGGCCAAAGCCTGCGACTCCACCTTGCGGACATTCGTGATTGCCCGTGCGGCTGCTTCGGCGGCGGTTTTCTGCGCGGCGGTTTGGACGCTCCCACTCAGCTTGATCTCGCCATTGCTGACCTCGACTTTAAGCTGTTGCGTTTTCAAGTCCGGGTTATTCAGGATGGATTCCAACACGGCGGTTTTGATTTCAAGGTCGGTGACGTATTGCTTGGCGGCCGTGGCCGCTAACATCTTTGGGTCAACCTGTAGGTTATTCACTACGTTGGCCACGCCTTTGGTGCTACGGGCAACCTCTTCCGCGATGCGCTTGTCCTCAACGGTCGGCACCTGACCCGTCAGCGTCACGTCGTTGTTGCTGGTCTCAACGTGGATGTCGAAGGAAGCAACGTTGTTATTCAAGGCCAGCGCGGTTTTGACTGCGGTGGTTGTGGCCGTGCCGGACGTGCTGTCCACCATGGCATTGAAGTTAGCGGAGATGGCTTGGCTACGATACCCATAAAAATAATAACACGCGGATGCCACAATAAAGATCACGACGAACGCGCCGATAATTGTTCTTGGTCGCATGATTTCTCCTCTATGAGATGGCATGAGATTGGTCAGCCTATCCCACTTAAATTGTTACTTTGCGCCACGCGCTGAAGCGCAACGCGCGAGTTATTCGAGGTATTGTTGATTCACCCACCCAATCCGCCTGCCCCTGAATGTTTCAACGCGCACCTTAAACCAAACAGCGCCTGCGGTCTCTTGCTGGGTGTTGCCGAGTAATACGACTTTGGTTCCTCTGGGTAGCGCATAACTGGCGCGGGCCAGACGGCTTGGTTTTTTGCGCAACGCCAGGTTGTCCGCAGTTACGTGCCATGTCGCGGTGTTATTTCCTGTTCTTGAAGTTTCAGCGGGCAAAGCCGTTGGATTATGGTTGCCGCTTATCCAATTGCTGAGATTATTCCGCAGCGGCGCCAAGTCGGCCCAGAAAAAGAACATCAACAGGATAACGATGGCTAACAAAACGGTGCCACCGGTATACCTTGGGTGATTGTACCCTCCCGAATCGTAATAAGACGGTCCTTCGTTGTCGTAAATGACGCCCATATTTTCCGTTTCCCAAAGCTCCCCCAAATAAATAACTGGGTAGCCTGCTGGGGTGGATTGCCACCAGTGTGCATTGCCAACAAGTGCCGCTAGGTTAGCCGCATCGGAATGTGCACGATGCCGAAGGCATTCAACGGCCAGATGCATAACGCCAAGATCACGACGACTCGCAGTACCGTTTTGATGGGCGGTGACATGGGCACGTAATTTTCGATCAGATAAAGCACTAAGCCGATAACGACTAACACGACGATGATGCTCAGTATGGGCATTGTTTCTCCTTGTTATGCGCAGCCTTATGCGCCGGAGGTGTGTTCTCGCACACCTTGATGTTTAGTTACCGCAAAGGCCGCTTGGGCTTTGCTTACTTCGTCGAACGAGCCGTGCGCGATCACCACGAACTTGCCGGCTTTGATCTGGGTTTCGTATTCGATGACGCTGTCTTTGGGAACCCCCAAACTGATCAGGCCCGCGCCCAAGGCGCTCACTCCCCCCATGATTGCCGCGCCTTCCAAGGCGCCGACGATGCAACCGACGAGCGGGCCGGCGGCCAGCAGCGGGCCGATGCCCGGAATGACGAGAAATGCCGACCCGAACAATAGCCCCCAGACGCCACCCCAGAAGGCTCCCAACTTGCCCCAGGCTTTCATACGGTCGCCGGTCGTGTAGTAACCGACCACTTCTTCTTCGGTGTAGTAGTCCTTGCCGACGATGGACAGCTTCTGCATGTCGAATCCCGACTTTTGGAGTTCGCGGACAGCTTCCTCTGCCTCAGCGTGCGTTTCGTAGAGAGCCACGACGGCACTCAGTTCTTTCTGCTCGACCTGCTCGGTGCTAAGTGCTGGCTGTGCTTGCATACGTTATCCCCTTTTGAATGGGCCGTCCGACGAGCTGCCAGTGCTAACAGCTTGTCGGACGGATTCGTCTTTACTGATTACCGGCTTTCGCCTGCGCCTGGGGTTGATCGGCAATGACGATCTCCACGCGCCGATTGACCTGACGGCCCGCCGCCGTGTTGTTGTCGGCGACGGGATTTGCTTCGCCAAAGCCGCGCGCCGCGATGATGCGCTCTGACTTGATGCCGTTTTGCGTCAAGTAATCGCGCACCGCTTCGGCGCGCCCGCGCGACAGATTGAGGTTCGACTCCTCCGAGCCAACTGAATCGGTGTGCCCTTCAATCTCGATCTGGTAAGCGCCGGGATAAGCCAACAGAATGCCGGAGAGCTTGCTGAGCTTTTCGCGCGCGCCGGGTTTGAGCGTCGCTTTGCCGGTGTCGAATAAGACATCCGAAAGATTGACGATCAGCCCACGCGCGTCGCGGCGGGTTTCGAGCACCGCTGAGAGCGAGACGTAGAGGCTTTGTTGGGCCGCGTCCCGTTCACGCTGCGCCGCGGCGGTTTGCAGGCGCGCGCTGTCTGCGTCGTTGCGTGCCAGCCCTTCATTCGCTTTGGCTTTTTCAGTTTCGGATTGCGCCTGCGCAACGCGTTCCCGCGCCAGCGCGGCTTCGTTGGCAGCGCGCGCTGTCCCTTCGCGTTCGGCTGACTGCGCGCGCTCCGCTTCCATTTTCGCGCGTTCAGCCTCAGTGCGAGCGCTGCCTGCGTCCGTGCGGGCGCGTTCCGCTTCCGTTTTCGCGCGTTCAGCATCGGTGCGAGCGCTGCCTGCTTCAGCTCTGGCGCGTTCAGCGTTCATGGTGGCGCGCGCGGCGGCGTTGCGCGCACGCTCGGCTTCGGATTGAGCTTGGGCAATGTTATTGCCGGCCTGCTGGCGCTCGGCGTCGAGGCGCGCTTGATCGCTGCGTTCGACGCTCAATTTGCGGGCTTGTTCGGCGATGCGCATTACGTCGTGCGCCAGGCCGCTGTTTTTCTTCGCGTTATCGCGCAAGTCCGAAGGTTTGCGCGAACGCGGCCAGGCCTGTTCCAGCGTGGCGAGCTTTGTTTCGGCGTCGCGCAACTCCACCTCAGCGAACCGTTTCGCGTCGGCCCGCTGCGCAATCTCGACGGCGCGACGCGCGCCCAAGATCAACAGCGGCGTGGTGTAATCGGGATTGGCCGCCGGCGCGTTGGGCAGGAAGATCGCGTAAAACGTGCCAGGGTCGCCGCTGTATTCGATTTTGCTCGTGGTGAGCGCGCCTGTCGTCGCTTTGCCCAGGGTGTTCTCGGCCACGATCATCGAACTCGGCAGCTCCACCCGGGAATGCGGCTCGGCAGTAATGATCAGCCCGAAGGTCTGAAATTTCGCCGTGGACTCAATCTTGAAATTCTTCTGGATCGGTAACTCCATCAGGTTCTCGGCCTGCCCCTCTGGCGCCACGGCCCACAGCACGTAGCAGGTGTAGAAAGCGCCGAGTGATTGTGGGTTGGCGAAGCTGCCCATCTCGAGCCGGACATTCGTGCGGCCCTGTTTGAATTCCACATCGGCCTTGCCTGTCACGCGCGGCGCAATGGCCGTACCCGACATGATGACAGTTGTCTGTTTGTTTTCGTTGTACTTGACCGCCAGCACTTGCCGCTTGGCGGCAATCCATTGCGTGGGCCATTGTGTGGGTAATGTGGTCGTGGCGGTTTGCGCCGCAACCGTGCCAACGAGCGTCAGCAGAAACAGCGCGCTCGCGGTAATCAATCTGGTAATCTTCATTTGTTCTCCATCTGAAAGTTCGTAGTCCCGCAATGTCCGACAAGCTGCCAGCTTGTCGGACATTGCTAATTCAACCGCATTGGCCTTTAGGCGGAAGGTCTGTTGTCTTACTTCTCAGCCATGCGCGAAGAGTAACGGCCCAGCGTGTTGGGGAACGCCCGGATCGAAGCGGGCGCAGTGATCTTGTTCTCCTGCAACACTTCTTTGGCCGTCACGTTTTCGCCGTAAACATCGCGCATATCATCTTTGTCCGGCTTGATGACGACGCCTTTGAGTTCGAGTCCGGCAAACAACCCTTTGCTGCGCGAATAGGAGAGAATCTGCGCATTCATCTTCAGATCGGTCGAAGCGCCGGCTTGGCGCCCGACCGGCCCGGCGGCCACCGAAGCGTCGCCGCCCAGCGTGAAGCCGTCTGACAGCAAACTGTTCAGCCCGTCCTTGTTCATGAACAGCATCACGAAATCAGTGGATTGCGCGCCGATCTGCAAGCCGAAGCTGCCGCCGCCCAAATTGAAAAAGGCCGGGGCGCTCCAGCCACTTGCCGTGCGGCAACTCGCCACGCCGCGCCCGCCGCGTCCGCCGATGATGAAGCCGGCTTTAAGCACGGAAGGGAAGACCGCGACGCATTCGGCGTGCTCCAGTAATTCCACGGGAATCCCTTTGTCCGGGGTGCCCATAATCTCGTTAAAGACGCGCGCGGCCTTGTCGGATTGGCTAATCTTATCTTTGAGATTCTTCTGCGCCTGCGCTTGCGCCACGGCGCTGACCGCCAGCGCCAGGCAGAAAGTTACTAACAACCTGCTGATCAACTTACTTTTCATAACTATCCTTTCGAGTAATTCGTCTCCCAGCTCGCACGCGTTCGAGGTCGGGCGAGGATTCGCCGCCTGTGTTACTTGCTTTGCAGAACGAAGGGAGTGGCAGCATCTTCGTTCAGTTCGAAAAAGATTGCTGTGCAGTAATGAACGTGGTTGGAAAGAATTATGGCTGAACTGAGAGTGAAAGTTAGGGTAAGCGAAATTAGGGTTTGGGCGCGCGGTCTGTTGCTACTAACCGTTCGAGCATTTCGATCTGCTGCTGTTGCATACGCACCAGGTCTACCCATAACGAATCGCGCAACTCATTGAATTTTTCGTGCAACTGCATAATCTCCAACTCGGCTTTCAGGTTGACCTCGTAATCGTTCTTCGCTTGCTGATGATCTTTTTCGGCCTGGCGGTTCTGGCTCATCATCAAAATCGGCGCGGCATAGGCGGCCTGAAATGACATGGCGAGGTTGAGCAGGATGAAAGGATACGGATCCCAGCGGTAAACATACGCCGTGATATTCAACACAATCCACACCAGCAGCAACACGCTTTGAATGATGATGAAGCGCCACGAACCGATGATCTGCGCGAAACGATCCGCGACCCGTTGCCCAAAGGTCAGTTGCTCTTCGAACTCGTGCGCGACGTTGCGCGCGACGCGGCCGTGCTTGATGAAGCTTTCGACGATCTGGCGCTCGTGCTCAGAGAGCTTGTCGAGTTCTTTTGCCAACAGGCGTTGGGCGGTCGCGGTTCTATTTACGGTAGTCATACGTTGCAGCCCGCTCGTTGTTTTTAGGCGCTCCGTTCAAGCCATTCAAGCAGCGCGCGCAAACTGCCCGTCGCCAGACCAATGCTCGTGTCCGCCGCGCCGTAATACAGGTGCAGCGTGTCGCCATCCGCCGCCAGCGTGTAACCGCACGGGAAGACGACGTTGCCTACATCGCCGTGCTGTTCGTATGGTTCCACCGGGCCGAAGACCCATTCGTCGCCGCGCTTGATACAGCGTTCCGGCGCGTGCAAATCAAAGAGCGCAAGGCCGAGCCGGTAAATACAGCCAGCCGCCGTGTGTTTGACGCCGTGATAGATCACCAGCCAGCCTTGCGGTGTTTCAATGGGCGGGGGCGAAAGCCCGATCTTGTTCGCGTCCCACCACGCGCCGCGCCGTGCTTCCATCATCAACTTATGACTGCCCCAATGCAGCAGGTCGGGCGAATAGCTGATCCACATGTGCGCACGCGGCGCGCTGACCGGGCGATGAATCAAGGCCCAATTGCCGCCGATGCGATGCGGCAGCAACGCCGCGTCTTTGTCTTCCGGCGGCATGATTACGCCGAACCGCTCGAAGGCGCGGAAGTCTTCGGTGAAGGCGAGCGCCACGCCCGGCCCGTCGCGCGTGTAAGCCGTGTAAACAAGCGCGTACTTTTTCAGTTCGGGGATGAAGGTGATGCGCGGGTCTTCGATGCCCCACAACTCTTCGGGATGCTTGCCCGGCTCGGCCAACATCGTCGGCTGCGCATCAATCTGCCAGTCATCCACGCCATTGGCCGAACGCGCGGCGGTCAAATGCGAATGCCCGCGCCGATCTTCGACGCGGCAGAGCAGCAGCGTCGTGCCGTCGGGCAGCAATGCGGCGGCGGGATTGAATACACTGTTGATCGGGTATGGCCAATCGGCGGCGGTCAGAATGGGATTGAGTTTGTGCCGCTTGAAAAGTTCGGGTGCTTGGTTGTTCATTTCGTTACCGAAAAGTGAAAAGTGAAAAGTGAAAGGTGATGAGTTGTTGTTGCCGATTAAAGAGGGGCTTCTTCATCGGCGAGGAATTTGTTTGAACCAATCAGGCTTCACTTTTCACTTTTCACTCGTTACCGCTTGCAACGTGTTTTCAGCCAGCCGCAATTCCAGCAAAGATTGTAGAAAGGCTAGCGTAGATTCCGCGCCCTGATTTTCGTTCGTGCGGTCGGAATGCAAGCCGTCGCGGCAACCGCCGGTCGTCGGGTCATAAATCGTGCGGTTCAGATCGTTGCGTCCGAGGAACCATTGAAAGGCGCGGCGCGCTTCGTTGCGCCAGCGTTTGTCGCCGGTGATGCGATAGGCTTCGAGACAGGCCGAGACTGTCACTTGCGCCTCGACCGGCTGTTGATCGAAGCGGGCGCGTTTGCCTTTGCGTGTATAAAAACCATTCGAGCCGATGGGGACGAAATGCCCGCCCGCCGGTTCAGAGCGTTGCAAGTCCGTCAGCCAACTCAGCGATTCCAGCCCGGCCTCGGTCATGGCCTGATTGGGAATCCATTGCCCGCACATCAGCAAGGCTTGCGGTAAGGCCGCGTTGCTGTATGTCAGCCCGGCTTCAAACCAGCGCCACTTGTCCGTGCGGCAATGTTGATACAAAGCCAATAAGCGCTGGGCTAACTCTTCACGAACTTGATTGGCCATGCTGTCGCCGGAGTAACGTTTCAAGTATTCGTGGATGCCGATGAGCGCGAAGGCCCAGGCGCGCGGGCTGGTCGTGGCGCTTATGGCGGGCAACGATTGCTCGAAAACCCAGCCAGCCATGCTTTGCAACGCGGGCGTGTTGGAGCGGCCCAACACTGTGCCCAGCGCCAACAACGTGCGGCCGTGACTGTCTTCTGAGCCGCTCTCTTCCAGCCAGTTACGTTGGTAGCCCATGAAATTGCGAAAGCGCCCGTTCTCAGGATTGTAGGCATACCAGACGAAGGCCAAATAACGCGTCGCCAGGTCTTCGGCTTCGCTGTTGCCGGCTTCTTCGAGCAGCACGCTTACTTGCAGCGCGCGCGCGTTGTCATCAATCGTGTAGCCTTCGTGATAGTTGGGCACGGTGAAAATGGCGTGCTGCAACATGCCGGTGTCATCGGTCAGGCGGCGCAAATGATCGAGTTTGAGCGGCGGCAATTCGCCGGGCCGTTTATCGAGCGGCTTCACCGCCAAGCCGTGTTGCGTGTAATGACGGCGTTCGGCGCGCGCGCGTTCAAAGCTCTCGACGTAGCGGCGCGCCACCTGCGGCCAGATCATCTCGCGTCCGAACATGTAAGCCCGCTTGCGCATCGCGTGACGTTTGGCCTCGTTGTCCAGCAAGTCAATCACTTGCTCGGCCAAGGCCGCCGGATTGCGGAACGGCACCAGCGCGCCGCGTTCATCGGCCAGCATTTCTTCGGCATACCAATACGGCGTCGAGATCACGGCCTTGCCCGCGCCGACCGTGTAAGCCAGCGTGCCCGACGTGATCTGCGCTTCGGTCAGATAAGGCGTGATGTAAATATCCGCCGCGCCGATGAACTGCACGAGTTCTTCCAAATCAACAAAACGGTTGTAGAAGATCACGCTGCCCTCGACGCCTTTTTCCTGCGCCAGCCATTGCAGCGACAAACGATAGGTTTCGCCTTCGTGGCGCAGCACGTGCGGGTGCGTCGCGCCGACCACGATGTAAACCACGTTCGGATGACGCTCCAAAATCGCGGGCAGCGCGTTGATGACCGTTTCGATGCCTTTGTTGGCAGAGAGTAAGCCGAAGCTGAGCAGCACGATTTTGCCTTCGACGCCAAACAGGTCTTTGTGGAAGCTGGGATCAACAAAAGGCAGATCGGGGATGCCGTGCGGGATGAAATCAATCTTCGCGGCGGGCACGTGATAAATGTCTTTGAGGAATTCCGCGCCGCGCTCGCTCATCACGACCAGGCGGTCTGACAAGCCCGCGACTTGTTCCAGCACGCGCCGCTGCTCGGCGTCCGGCTCGCGCAACACGGTGTGCAACGTGGTGACGATGGGCATGTTCAATTCGTGCAGCAGCGTCAGCACATGGCTGCCCGCGCGTCCGCCGAAGATGCCATATTCGTGTTGCAGACAGACCAAGTCTACGTTGTTAATGTTCAGGAAGTCGGCGGCGCGCCGGTATGAATCAAGGTCTTTTTCCGTCAGCTCAAAGCGCACACGGGGCGGATAATCATAGCCCGCTTCGGTGTCGTTGACGGGCACCGCGATGCACTTGATGCCGCTGTATTCGGCGGCGATGGCTTCGCACAGGTCGGTGGTGAAGGTGGCAATGCCGCATTGGCGGGGCAGGTAATTGCCGATGAAGGCGAGGCGATTGATCAAATTGGTTGGGCCGGAGTCGGTCACGAACAGTTCCTTTCGAGGTTTCCTGGCGGGAATCCTCAGCGCCCGGCTAAGCGCTCACCACGCTGCGTTTTTGCAGCGCTTCGTTGATAAGTTCTTCGGCGGCGCTTTTGGGTTTGCTAATCACTTCGGCGATTTCGCTGACTAGCAAGCGGCGCGCCTTTTCCAGCATTTGCCCTTCGCGAAACGAGAGTTCTTTGGTGGCGCTCAACACCGTGAGTGACTCGACGACTTCGGCCAGGTCGAAGGCGGAACCGGAGGCCAGCCGTTTCGAGTTTTCGTTGGCCCGTTGCTTCCAGTCCTTGGCCGCGCTGACGCCCTGTTTGAAGCGGCTGAGCAATTGCGACAGTTCAGTCTGACTCAGCAAGCGCCGTAACCCACTGGCTTGGGCTTTCTCGACAGGCACGAACAATTCGCCGCCGCTCTCGTCCAGCAGCGCCAATTGATAGAAGCTGACGGGTTGGCCGCCGATCTCTTTCTGCACGATTGAGTCAATCAGGCAAGGCCCCTGACTCGGGTAAATCACTTTGGTTCCCACCGTCAATGTCATTTGTTCATCCTCCTATCAACAATTCATCAGCGCTCGGCAACTCATCTTTCCTTCAGCCTGCTGTGGAAGGCGCATACATCTTGCTTGAGTTGGGCGCGAATCTGATTGGTTCCTTGTCAGGTGAGCTATTGACTTCAGGTGGTCTGACGAATTCAGAAAATCTGAGAAGGGAGTAAGCTAAGCTCTTTTCATCAGTACACTAGGCTTCTAAAGCACCTTTGTCAATTTAGCGATTTTCAAGGGAGCGCCCGTCCAGGGCTTTTGCAAAGTCCTTAAAACATCTGCCAAAGACCTTTGACTGACTCCTGATTCCTGGTTCCTGATTCCTGCTAAACTGAAAATATCGGCTGATTTTCAATTTGTCAGGTATCAGGAGTCAGGAATCGGGGGCAGTCAAACCGTTCGAGCGCCCGCGCTGGCGACTTGGCAAACACCCTGAGTGCCCGTCAGGCCAGCGCTTTGCAAAACTGTCCAAGCGCGTCGCGGCCAGGCCGCCAGCCGCCGCGCCAATTCCTCTCTAACCAAACAATCTTTCCGCATTTCTTTGGCACCGGTAATACGGCGCGGCTTTCAGCAACTTCCCCCGCCGAGCGCGGAGTTATGCCTGGTGCGAGCGGCGCGAGGCGAAGAAACCGCGCCGGTCTGCTGAATATTCGCGGGAGCGATCATTTGGCAGGCCCTCATCAACCACGAAGGAGAAAGACTATGAAAAGGCTTAGTTTTGCAATGACATTCGTTTTAGCAATCAGCGCATTCATTCTTTGGCCGGGCGGTTCTCGCCCGCAAGCGGCACCGGCAGCGCCGGTAGTAATTGATTTCGAGAATTTAGCCTCAGGCAGCCCCGTGACCGGTCAATATGCGGCGCAGGGCATTACCTTCAACAGTGTGAAGGTGCTGCGTTACCCCAGCATCCCTGGCTTTACGCATTCGGGCGTGCAAGCGGTTGAGCAATGTTTTGCGCAGGAGTTTTGCAGCGCGCCCATTGATATGAGCTTTACCGCCGCCCAGCGCCGCGTCAAGGTGTGGGTCGGGTTATCAACGCCATTCAGCGTGAGCACCACCGTGCTTTTGCGCGTGCTGGATGCGAACGGCGCGCAAATCGGACAAGCGACCGCCGCGTTCAATGCAAGCAACAGTCCGCAGTTGATCCGCACGCCGTTGGAAGTCACGGTATCGAGCGCCCGCATCCGGCGCGCCATTGTGAGCTTTTCGCCCACCACCAGCGCCACCAATTCGTTGGCTGTGGACGACATTGAGTTCGACAGCGCCGGGCCGCCGCCGCCTTGCCCAAGCACACAACCGCCGACGCTGAACTTCATTCAACCCGCGAACGGGCAGACAGTGCAATTCAACGGCTTCATGCTGGAAGCGCAAGTCAATTCGCTGGATACGCTCGCGACGGCGTTGACGTTGACGGCCAATGGGCCGAACGGCGCGACGCGCTCCACGGTGTTGACGCTCAACAATGGCAAGTATGGCCCCATCCACTTCAATGATTTCCTGTTTGTTGGTGTCAACACACTCACGCTCAAATACCAGGATTGCAAAGGCACGGTGCAAAGCAGCAGAACGATCACCTACGCGCCGATTCCGGCAGGCACGCGGTTCGAGTTAATGAGCATCGAAGTCACGCAGGCGACACAGGATGCCCGGAACGGTGTGCCGTTGATCGCGAATAAACCAGCGGTGGCGCGCGTCTTTTTGCGCATTCAACCGCCCGCCGGGCAAAACGTCGCGATCAACGACGTGCGCGGCTTCCTGACGGCGCAACGCCGCAACGGGAAAGTTTTGGGCGATTTTTTGGCGCCGGGCAGTTTGCGTCCGTTGAATCTGATCACGGCCACGGCTTCGACTGACCTGAACGCGCGGCGGCAGAGTTTTACGGCGAGTTTGAATTTTGAATTGCCCGCCGCCTGGACGGCTGCCGGGGATTTGCACTTGAGCTTCCGCCCCGACATCAAGGACAGCCCGACCAGCCCGTCGAATCTGCCTTGCACGAACTGCGACAACGGCAACCCCTTAAACACCTCGCTGCCCCTGTTCGTGAAATTCTCGCCCACGCGCCCGATGAATCTGATTCTCGTGCCATTTGTCTATCAGCCTCGCAACGAGCCGCCGTTCCCGCTTTCGGCAGAGCTTTTGTTTACGCCCGCCGGGGCGCTGCAATGGACGAACAACGTCTATCCGCTGCCGGGAAACTTCCCCTCGGATAGCGCAGGCATCAACCTGATTCGCATCCTGCCGCGCCGCACGACGACGCGTAACCTGCAAACGCAAAGCGGCAAAGATGCCTTCCTGGCTGACCTGCAAAGCCTGCTCGCCAGTTTGCAAAGCCAGAGCGGGTCGAACATTCCTTCGGACACGCGGCTGTTAGGCATGGTTCCCTGCGGTTGCGGCGGCGAAGCCTATTTGAATGGGCGCGCCGGGTTCGTTGACACCTGGGCCGAAGAGAATGGCCCCGTGCCCGCCGCCAATTTTGAAGGCTACGGCACGACCTGGGCGCACGAACTGGGTCACACCTTTGGGCGCAGTCATGCGGGCAATTGGCACGGTGAAGCGGGCGGCGGCGGCTTCGATGCGAATTACCCCAACTTCCACGGCGGCATCGGGCAACCGGGCCTGGCGTTGATTACCGAATGGTGGCGCGCTGGCGGCACGCCTTATTTCATCGCGCCGGGCGCGGCGAATCCGGAGGCCTTGGGGCCGCACGCGCATGACTTTATGTCTTATGGTCAGAACGATCCGTTGAACACCGGCTTTTGGGTTTCGCCCTACACGTACACGGCTTTGTTCAGCAAGTTCAAACTCAGCACGAGTCTGAAAGTTGGATTTGTCACTGACCAGACGCTCGCGCAACGCAGCCTGCCGGAAGAGAAGCCCGCAGAGAAACTGGTTGCCAGCGGACAGCTTGGCGCCGACGGCACGGTTGAACTGCAACCGTTCTATCGCACCAGCACGGCGTTTAGTTCCGGCGACGGCGCGACAGGCGAATTCAGTCTGGAGTTGTTGGACGCCAAAGACCGCGTGCTGATCGCGCATCACTTCGACGCGCAAGCGGTTTCGCACGACGAAGCAGGCACGCTGGGTTTCACGGAATTCGTGCCTTGGAACGCTGACGCCCAGCGCATCGTGCTCAAACGCAAAGACGCGATCCTGGCCGTGCGTTCGGTGAGTTCACACGCACCGAGCGTGCAAGTGATCTCGCCCAACGGCGGCGAATGGCTGAGCAATAAAGCCGTCATCGAATGGGAAGCCAGCGATGCCGACGGCGACGCGCTCAGTTACGACGTGCTTTACAACAACGGTGTTGACGCGACGTGGTGGCCGCTGGCGACGGGCGTCACAGCGACCTCGCTCAGCGTTGACACCGCGCTCTGGCCCGGCTCAGACCAGGGCCGCGTGATGGTGCGCGCGACGGATGGCGTCAACAGCACTGAAGCCGTATCGGATAAGCCTTTTGTCGTGCCGCAGAAGGCTCCGTTGGTCGGCATTCTCAATGCGGACGCCGCGCAATTGACCGCCATTGCCTATGATGCCGAAGACGGCTTGCTGCCGGCGGCGAACCTCACCTGGACTTCGGATCGTGACGGACGGCTCGCGCCGGGCCGTCAGGTGAAGTTGCAGGGGCTTTCCAGCGGCAATCACGTAATCACGCTCACGGTGACTGACAGCCAGGGCCACACGGCCACGGCCCAGGTCACGAAGCTCGTGAAATAGCCGAAAGGGAGCCGCGCGAAGCGGCGCTCCTTGACCAGCGGTGAAATAGCAAAATGGCGGCAGGAAGCAGCGCGCGCGGTTCCTGCCGCCACTCTGTGTTGCCTTGCCTCAGGCGCGAAGCAGTTGCTTGTGCCTCAGTTACGCCAAAGTTACGCCAAAGTCTCACCGGCCATTGCCTACGAGCACAAATCCCGCCCAGTAAAATGGATGACTTGTATCGGGCTGTTTCAGCAGCTTCAACGCCGCCTGGCGCAAGGCCGTCGCTTTTGTCGTCTTGCCCGGCGCGAGCAATTGGCGGTGGAAGTCGAGCAGCAGGTCGCGCGTCCCGGCGGATTCGACTTTCCATTGACTGACGACGGTCGCGGGGACGCCCGCGACAAAGAGCGCCCAGGTCAGGCCGATCACGCCTTCGCCTGCGCCGATGCGGCCACGCGCCGTTTCGCAGGCCGAGAGCACGGCCAAGTCAGCGTTCAGATCGAGTTGCAGCAGTTCCCAGGCTTCGAGCAAGCCATCGTCCTGTGCGCCGTTGTGCACCTCGCCTTGCGCCAGTACCAGATAGGAATAGAGCGGCGCGGCGTTGTTCAGGACGCCGTGCGTGGCGAAATGCAGTACGCGGGCGTTGCCAGCCTCGGCTTTGGCGCGGTCTTCGCGCGCGGCGGCGCCGACATAAATTTTGCTGTGCGCCGCGCCATAAAGCTGGCCCAGCGCTTTCACTTCGCGTTCGGCGGCGGGCAAGGGGGCCAGCCTTTCAGCGCGCCGCGTCAGGGCCGTGCGCGCGATGGTTTCCTGACCGAGCGCCGGATTGCCGAACGCCAGCAGAGTGGGCGGCGCGGTTGCTGCCTGTTGTCCGGCCCGCCCGCGCGACATCTCGCGCAACACGGTTAGGGAAGGCGCATAAGTGATTGCAGCGTCTTCCAGCACGAAGCGTTGTGCGCCAGTCAGCAGCGCTTGAAACGGCAAATCCCACAGCTTGTCATCCGGCACAATGATCAGATTGGTTTTGCCTTTGAGTTGCGCCTGCGCCGGTTTGAGCAGCAGCGTGTAAAGCTGCGCCGCCGCCGCGCGAAAGCCCAATTCACGATTGGCGAGTTGCTGGCGAAAGCTTTCGACCTGGCGGGCGAGTTCCGCGCGCGGCACTGGCAAGGTGAAAACGCGCACGTCGGCTTGCTGCGCAGTGTTGCGGGTCACGGTGAAAAGGTAGGTCGCGTGTTTGGTCACGACGAATTCGAGCAAGGCGCTGGTGGTGGCGGGCAGCAGCGCGGCGAGTTCGGCTGCTTGAATGACGGGCGCTTCACCGCGTTGGGTTTTCAATTCGGGATGCGCGGCATAGAGCGAAGTTTGAAAGGCTTCGTAAGCCAGCCGTGCTCTGTCCTGGCGCTGTTTCAGTTCGTTGATGAGTTGCGGCGCGGGCTTGTCCGCCTGTGTCGCTTCGGCCAGTTGGGCGTTGAGTTGGGTGAGTTGCGCTTTCAAGCGGCGTTCCTCTTCGCGCTCGGCTGGCGTCATTGCTTTCTGGATGCCGATGCGCCCGCCGTGCAGCACATCCAGCAAGGCGCGCGATTTGGCGCGTTCGGCAAAGGCCAACGCCTCAGCCGGATGGTCTTGCGTGCTGAGCAAACTCACCAGCGCGTGATAGGGCGCGAGTTTGGATTCAAAGTAACGTTGCTGTTCCACTTCATTGCCCGCGACCTGCTGGCGCAAGGTTTCGACGATGGCAATGGCTTCTTCAAACGCTTGCCGGGCTTGGGCGGGTTGGTTGAGCGCACGATGAATCGTCCCGGCGGTGTAGCGGATTTGCCGCAGCAGATCGGCCTCGCCGCGCGCGCGCGCCAGCGTTTCGGCGCGTTCGACATTTTCCAACGCGCGTGTGTATTGGCCTTGCTTCTCATACACGCTGCCCAGAAAACCGAGGGCCGTGATGATGCCGGTTTTGTAATCCAGCGCCTCGCTTTTCTCCAGGCTGCGTTGCAGGTAATCACGGGCTTGGGTGAAATTGCCCTGGTGATAATGAATCCCACCCAGATTGTGCAGCGCGTCGGCGATACCTTGTTTGTCGCCCAACGTTTCGCGCAACGCCAGACTGCGCTGGTAATACTCAAGGGCCTGCGGGTAATCCTCCTGCGCGTAATAAATGTCCCCGATGCCGGCCAGCGTGTAGGCGATGCCGGGTTTGTCGCCCAGCGTTTCGCGGACGGCCAGACTCTTGTGGCTGTATTCCAACGCCTGTGCGTAGTCGCCTTGCGCGTTATAAACGAGCGCCAGGTTATGCAAGGTGCGCGCGCTGCCCGCCTGATTGCCCAATGCCTCAAAGAGCGTCAGACTGCGCTGGTTATAGGTCAGCGCCAGCGCGAAGTTGTCCTGTTCCAGATAAACGATGGCGAGGTTGCCCAAGGTGCGCGCCTGACCAGCTTGATCTTTCAAGGCTTCAAATTGCTTGAGGCCCTGCTGGTAGTAATCCAACGCACGCGCGTAATCGCCTTGCGCGTCGGTCACGACGCCGAGGCTGCCCAAGCCTCGCGCCACACCCAGCCGGTCGCCCAACTCTTCGCTCATTTGCGTGCCCCGGCGAAACAGGTCGGCGGCCTGCTCCCAATTGCCTTGCACGTATTGCAGGTTGCCCAGATTGCGCAGCGTGCCCGCGACGGCCAGTTTGTCGCCGAGCGATTCGCTGAGCGCCAGACTTTGTTGAAAATGAAGCTGCGCGGGTTCGTAATCACCTTGCGCCCAATAAACGTTCCCCAGGCTGTTGAGCGCGCGCGCAATGCCAGGTTGATCGCCAAGTTGTTCGGCCAGTTTGCGCGCCAGTTGATGCAGCGGCAGCGCCTGCTGAAAGTTGCCTTGCTCAAACGCGCGATTGCCTTGCTCCACCAGCGCGCGCGCCAGGGCAGGCGTCGCCAACTCTTTTTCTTCGACTTGGATTTTCGTCAGCAAGGCCATGCGTTCCGGCTCGCTAGGCAGCGCGGCTAAGGCGGCGGCCACTTCATCATAGGTCGAAAGCTCGCGCCAAACCTTCCACGCGCCGTCTTCCTTTACCCATTCGAGCGTGCGCGCCCGTGTGTCGTAGCCGGGTTTCTCGCGGCCCGTTTGCGCTTCGAGCACTTGCAACTCGACCATCACGCGCACGCTGGCTTTAGCGTCTGCGACCTTGATTTGGCCGACGGCGAAGCTTTTCAACACCAGCCGCGCGCCGCTCGCAAACAACTCGGCGTCGGCCTTCCGGCGGGCTTCCAATTCGGGCGCTTGTGCGCTCCACAATCGCAAAAAGCCGTCCACGTCTTTGGCCGTCCAGGTTTTGAAAAAGGATTCCGCGCCCGTGCGCAAGGCCGCTTCATCGGCTGAACTTTGGCTGCTCGCAGCCGCCAGCGTTGGCTGAAGGCTGTAAAAACTCAGGCTGAATACAATGGCCCACCATTGCAGACGTGATTCCAACCACATAACCAGACTCCTTCCCGATTGCCCGATTGCATAATTTGCCGATGACGCCAGGCCAAATTATTCCGGCGGGCCGTCGCCATAGGCAAAGGTCAGTAAATTCTCTCTGTGCGTTCAAGCATTATTTCGCTAGGGGGAATAAATCCTGCTGCTGGGTTAAGTCTGGCGCGGAGTGTACTCCGCTTTCTTGAAATCGCAAGGCATGTTTGGACTCGTGTGCATTGCGCCGATTGGTCAGGCTGAGCTTGATAATTATAGCGATTTGCACTTGAGTGCGACCCGGCGTAGGGGCAGACCTGCGTGTCTGCCCCGGTGGCCTTTGTAGCCTTCGATTCCATCTGACGCGACCGGGGCAGACACGCAGGTCTGCCCCTACGTTCCATGAGGTTGCTACAGGTCGCACTCAACTGTAAACCGCTATAAGTGCGCCCGCATCTTCACCGGCAAGACGCGGGCGCGCGGCATTTTTAACTCGGCTCAATTCGCCGCCAGATTGCGCGTGAAAATGCGCGTCGTGAGCGTCTGTTGCGTTCCGTCACTTATGCCTATGCCGGTATTGGCGGTTACCGCGTACAGCCGGTTGCCTGCCGCGAAGAGTTGGCGGATGTTCGGCTCATCCAAGCCCTGATTGAGCGGCAGCCAATCGCTGCCGTCTTCGCGCGAGGCATAAACGCCGCTGCCATAGGGCGCGAGATACAGCTTTCCGTTCACCGCCACCGGCGGCAGGGACGGCAGCACCAGCAACGCTGGCACGCCGATGATGATCTGGTTGAGCAAGGGCGGCGCGGCTTCGGTGGCCAGCGCTTGCCGCAAACTGGCGAACGACACGGTCGGAAGGCCGAAGAGATTCGGGAAAGGCGTGGGTACGCGCTGCCAACGTTCGCCCTGATTGGCGGAACGGAAGAGGCCGAAACTGGTGTTGGCATAAAGCGTCGTGCCGCTGACCGTCAGATTGGCGACGCCATAGAGGGGTAAATTGCTGCTGAGCGGCAAACCCAAGCCCCGATTGACCGGCGTCCAGGTCACGCCGTTGTCGGTGGAGCGAAAGACGCCTTCGACGGGTTCGGTTTGTTGCATCAGGTCAGCTTCGCTCTCGCCTTCAGTTTGCGCGGCAAAGGTGGCTGCGACTTCCGCCGGGTCTGGCATGGCGGCGGCGAGAATGCCGATGCTACGTCCGACGATGCTGGCAAACAGCGTGTCGCCGTTAAAGACCACCGAAGTTACCACCGAGATGGTGAAGAGAGATTGTTCACCCGCGAGTGCGGGCAGCGGCAGATTGCCGTTGATGGACGTCCAACTCGCGCCCTGATTCGTCGAGAGAAACAGCCCGAAGAGCGTGGCGATGACCAGTTTGTTATCACGCACGGCCAGGCTGGTGATGGCGCGTATCACCGGCAAGCCAGTGTTGATCGCCGTCCAACTGGGTGTGCCATCGGCAGCGGGAACAGGGCTGCGGAACACGCCTTGGTCGGTGCCGACAAAGAGCATGTTTCCGGCGCGCGCCAACACCGTGGGCGTGCCGGATAGTCCGTTGCCGGCGTCTTTCCACGTTGCGCCGCCATCGGTCGAACGCCAGAAACCAGGTGGTGGCACGGGGCTGCCCAAGACCGCGAATTCATTGGTGACGGCGTAAAGATCGCTGCCGTCGGCGAATAGATTGCTGATGAGATCGGTGCGCGGCGGGCGCACGGGTGAATTGACCGGCGTCCACGCACCTTTCTCAGGGTTGTCGGCGACACGCAAGGTGACGGATTGCGTCGTACTCAAGGGCGGCGCGCCGTCATCGCTGACAGTGAAATTGATCGTGTAGCTTCCCGGCGTCGTCGGCACCCAAAGCAAACGGCGCGTGTCGAAGGGTTGGCCGGGAACGACTTGGCTGGGCGTGACGACGAAGGTTTGCGGCGGGCTGATACGCGCGCCTTCGGGCAAGCCGGTCGCGGTCAAGGTCAAACGCGGCGGCAGGCTGAGACCCAGCCAGTCGGGATCACCCAACTGGATCGGCAAATTGCTGAACTGCCCGGCCAGCAGCAAGCGCTCGCCGCTGAATTCAAGCTGCGGCGGATCGTTGACCGGGTTGATGGTGAAACGCACGACGGCGGCGCGGCTGCCGATCTTGCCATCGTTCACGCGGAACTCAAATTGATCTGCGCCAAAATAATCGTCATTCGGGATGTACGCCAGATTCGGCGCTGTCCCGCGCAAGTACCCGTGCGCAGGCCCGCGCACGATGTCGTAACGCAACCTATCGCCATCGGGATCCGTGCCCGCCAGGGTCAGGGACTTCGTGCTGTCTTCGTCCAGCGTGAGGGATTGGCTTTCGGCCAGTGGCGCGCGGTTGAGGTTGGCGGTGATCGTCGCGCCGAACACGCCTGCCGAAGTGCCCGCCAGCAAACGATTGCCATCCACTGTCAACGCCAGCACGTTCGGATTTGTCAGGCCCGTGCCCAGCGCTTGCCAGCGCGCGCCACCGTCCGTCGAAACCAGCACGCCTTCTGTCGTTGTGCCTGCCAGCACGGTCGTGCCATAGAGCGCGAACGCATTGATTGCGGCATTGGCCGCCACGCCCTCGGTCACGCGCGTCCAACTCGCGCCGTTGTCGGTCGAGCGATACAACCCGTTCGCCGTGCCCGCCAACAGCGTGTTGCCGCCGGGTCGCACTAACGCGCGGACTTCAGCCGTGAGGGGAATGCCGCCGTTGTTTTGCGCCCAGGTGTTGCCGTTGTCCGTGGAAAGAAACAGGCCATTGGCCGCCGTGCCTGCAAAAATACGCGCGCCGTTGGCGGCCAGGGCATTGACGCGCGGCGCGAAAACCGCACCGGCTGGTTCCCAGGGCCGATTGCAACAATTGAGGCGCGCGACACTGAGGTCGTCGCCACCGGCAAAGACGTATGTGGTGTTGGCGGCGAAGGCCCGCACTTTTTTGCCGTTCAACACCGGCACGGTCGTGATCGGTGTGTCTACCCAAACGTCGCCCGTCGCGCCGAACGCCGATAATACTGCGCCGCCACTCTCGACCCCCGCCAGCAAGAGCAGGCCGGGATTGGGGAAAAAGTTCGAGACCGCAAACAAAGCAGTGACGCGCCGCACGCCGGGAAGCGAATAGTTGACCAGCCGCCAGTCAGTGGTGGCGTTCGGCGTGCGGAAGATGCCTTCCTCGGTACCGGCGAACGTTGTGCTCGCAGTAGAAAGTAGCGCCGTGATGCGTTTGCCGTCCAGCCCCGCCAAGCGCCACGTCAACGCGCCAAGCGGCGGCAGGGCCAGTGGCAGTTCGAGCGCCTGCGTCGTGGGTGCTGCACCGTTGACTTCGAGCGCGAGTTCCAAGCGCGCCTGTCCAAGCAGGCTGCGCGGGATTTCCCAATTGATTTGCTCGACGCCGGGGAAGCCGGGCGCGACGCCCACAAAATCCGGCGCGGTTTCATAGCCGTTGGCCAGCAGGCGCACGCTCTCGTTCAAATTGCCATCCGCATTGGCGTCCGGCGCATTGCGCAACCCGGTGGCAAAGAGCGTCAGAATGAGCCGGTCAGTGGCCGGCCCCAGTTCCACCGGCAGCGGGAAGACCACGCCATTCTCAACCGTAAAGAGCGGTTCGTTCACGCGCGTTCCATCGGCGCGCACGCGCAACGCCGTGCCGGCAGGCAAGCCTTTGCCCGAACCGTTGGCCGTGAATACGCCCGGCGCGCTGTCAGCAAATTCCGCCGTGCCCGCACTGAACGTGCTGTCGCCCGCCAGTACCTCAATCAGCAAGCTGTCTTTGTAGGTCGGATGAAGGTTGAGCGAATCCGGCAGCACGAGGTTGACTTGTTGCGGCGACACGAACAGCAACTGCGCCAATTGCCCCGCCACGCGCACCGTTGTGCCGCCCAGGCTGTAGGGCAATTGCACGCCCGGCTGAGCAGGGTCGGTATCAACGGCCACGGCGGTCGTCGTCGCCAGTTTGCTGCCGAACAACGAGACCAGCGAGCCGCGCGCCAAGGGGCCGTGTTGCAAGGTGGCGGCGGAAACGGCCACCAGATTGAGCGGTGCTGACTGTGCCGCGGCTGAGCGTCTGGCGAACAGGCAAGGGACAAGGCTGGCGCAGAGTGCCAACAGCGCGCTGCACAACACTCGTGACAATGACGGTTTCATCGAAGTACCTCCAAAGAATCAACGCAGTCTGGGATTCGGTGCTTACTTGCGGGGCGGACAGTGACACTGGGGCAAAGGCATTGGATCGGATTTGCGTGTCGGGCAGGGCCTGCGGCGCCGGGACGGTACCGCGCGCGTGAGCAAGCGGAGACTGGACGACTGCACCAGTCCGCCAGACTTGACGCGCCGCTTGCTGACGCGCGCGGTACTGTCCCGGCGCCGCAGCTTTTGCCCTACGTCGAAGTGAAATTGATCCGAAATGCCGGGGTTTGTTCGCTTACTCAAAACGCCGCCGGGTTGCTGAAGTTCCGTCACTCGCGCGGATTAATAGCTATCGCCCCGTGCGCTTGGGCCGGCCCTTCCAAGGCGCTGTAGTTTTTGCCAAACGGCAGCGCCAAATACGTACCGTGGGCTGCGCTTCGTGTAAACTGTGCGCACCATGCGCGAAAATTTTTCACCCGGATTGCAACTCATCACGATTGCGGGCACCGCTTCCAACACGGGCAAAACAACGCTGCTTTGTGAATTGTTGCGGCACTTCACGCCGCACGAGAGTTGGGAAGCGATCAAGCTGACGCGCGGCCATTACCGTTCGTGCGGCAAAGACCCGCACACTTGCTGCGTCAGTCCATTGCTGGGGGCCGAACCGCTGGTGCGTTCGGGCCGCGAGGCCACGTATGTGGCGGGCAAAGACACCGGGCGTTATTGGGAGGCGGGCGCCAGCAATGTGCATTGGGTGATTGCGACGAATGAGCAGGTCGAGGCCGGCGTGCGGCAGGCGCTGGCGCGTGTGCAAACGGGGCGTGTGCTGCTCGAAGGCACCAGTTTGTTGCAGTATGTGCAGCCTGATTTTGCCTTGCTAGTCGGCGCACACGAACCGGTGAAAATCAAAGCCTCCGCGCGGCAGGCGTTGCGCGCGGGTTGGATTGATGCGTTGTATTTGCTTGAGGCCGAGCACGCACGGGCAGTCGTGCCTGATTTGCCAATCTTCACGCCGCCCATCTTCGCCGCTCTGGTGGAACACCTGCGCGGGACAATTCAGTTGGCCTGAGCCGCGAGCAACGCGGCGATGCGGATTTTCAAGTGGTCGAAGTCGAGCGGCTTGGTCACATAATCGTTCGCGCCTGCCGCGCGTGCCTGCGCCTGCGTTTCCGGAGCGTCGTAAGCCGAAACCATGATGACCGGCATTGACGCCCCCGCCGCGCGCAACTCGCGCACAGCTTGCAAACCATCTATTTCCGGCAACGACAAATCCATCAGCACCAGCGCCGGCTGTTCACGCAAGGCCGTCTCGACCGCCGCGCGTCCATCGGCAGCTTCCAAACAGGCAAAGCCCGCAAATTTCAACAGCAGTTTGAGCGCCTCACGATTTTCCGCTACGTCCTCGGCAATCAGAATTTGATTCAGGGGCTTGGTCATGATGCATCCGGTTATAGCCGCCACTGGGCAGACTGGCAACCGTGCAGGTCCATTCATTCTCGCCGGGCAGGTTGCTCTGGTGTCCGACAAGCTGCCAGCTTGGCGCGGTCGTGGCGGTAAACCCGCTGGCTCGCCAGCCCAGACGCCGACAAGCTGGCAGCTTGTCGGACGTTTTCCGAGCATGAATAGACCATGAGCAACCGTGCGGCGCCTGTGTCGCGTTACGCCTTCAATTGCGCCAGCGAGAGCAGATTACCGTCGGGGTCTTTGAACCAAGCCACTTTGTCACCGCCGGATTCCCAGACGCCCCACTCATCCTGTTGCATAAAATCGTAGCGTTCGAAGGTGACGCCTTTGCCGGTCAGTTCGCGGATCGTGGCGTGAATGTCCGTGATTTGCCAACCCAGCACGGTGAAGGGCAGCGGCGTGTGCGCTTTCATTTTTTGCAGGCGCAAAAGATTCCCGCCCGTCTCGAACACCAGCGCGTAGCCATCGTCCGCGACGAATTTCAAACCGAGTTGCTCTTCGTAAAAGGCTCTGGCGCGCGCTGCATCGGTGATGGCGGCAAAGCCCATCAGTTTGGCGTTGTTCATCAGCTTGACTCCTTATAGTTTGAGGTTCGGCACAAAGTTCAGCACCTTGACGAGAAAGCCCCATTCGTCAGCGATTTCTTCGATCTGCTTGGTCGTCGGTTTGCCCGCGCCGTGACCTGCTTTGGTCTCGATGCGAATCAGCGTAGGCGCGTCGCCGCCTTGTGCCCCTTGCAGAGCCGCCGCGAATTTGAAGCTGTGCGCGGGGACGACTCGGTCATCGTGATCAGCGGTCGTGATCAGCGTCGGCGGATATTTCGCGCCCGGTTTCAAATTGTGCAGCGGCGAGTAGGCGCGCAAGGCCGGGAACTCGGCGGCGTTGTCGGGCGAGCCGTAATCCGATGTCCAGGCCCAGCCGATGGTGAATTTGTGGAAGCGCAGCATGTCCATTACGCCCACCGCCGGCAACGCCGCGCCGAACAGTTCAGGGCGCTGCGTCATACACGCGCCGACCAGCAATCCGCCGTTCGAGCCGCCGTGAATCGCCAGCTTCGGCGTTGAGGTGTACTTGTTCGCGATCAGCCATTTCGCCGCTGCGATGAAATCATCGAAGACGTTTTGCTTTTGCGCCTTGGTGCCCGCGATGTGCCACTCTTCGCCGTATTCGGCCCCGCCGCGCAGGTTGGGTTGCGCATAGACGCCGCCCAATTCCATCCACACCAGATTCTTGATCGAAAAGGCGGGCGTGAGTGAAACGCTGAAACCGCCGTAGCCATACAGCAGCGTCGGGTTCTGCCCGTCGAGCTTCAAACCATTTTTGTGTGTGATGAACATCGGGACGCGCGTGCCGTCCTGGCTGGCGTAAAAGACCTGTTTGGTTTCGTAATCCGCCGGATTGAAATCCACCTTGGGCTGGCGGTAGACGGTGCTCTGCGCCGTTTTCAGATCGTAGCGATAGATCGTCGTCGGCGTCGTGAAGCTGGTGAAGGCGTAAAAGGTTTCCGTGTCCGTGCGTTTGCCGTTGAAGCCCGTGGCCGTGCCGATGCCGGGCAGCGCCAGTTCGCGAATGAGCTTGCCTTGCAGATCGAACAGCTTGATCTGCGTGCGCGCGTCTTTCAGATACGAGGCGAAAAACTGATCGCCAATGAGCGAGACGCCTTCGAGCGCCTCGGCGGCTTGCGGCACCAATTCGCGCCAGGCGGCTTTGTCTGGCTTGGCGGTGTCAATCGCAATGACGCGGCCACGCGGCGCGTTGAGGTCGGTGCGAAAATAGAAAACCGCGCCGTCATTGCCGATGAAGTTATAGGCGGCTTCAAAGTTCGGAATAAGTTCGACGACCTTGGCCTCTTTGTTCGACAGGTCTTTATAAAAAAACCGATTGCGTGGATCGGTGCCTTGCCAGACGCTGATGAGCAAATAGCGGCCATCTTCGGTGACGTCGCCGCTGAAGCCCCATTCCTTTTGATCTTTGCGTTCATAAACCAGCACGTCTTCGCTCTGCGGCGTGCCCAGCCGGTGAAAGTACAGCTTCTGAAAATAGTTCACGTCTTCCAGCTTCGTCTTCGCGTTCGGTTCGTCATAGCGGCTGTAAAAAATCCCCTGGCCGTCTTTTGTCCAGGCCGCGCCCGAAAACTTCACCCACTTCAGGTGATCGTCGAGGTCTTTGCCGGTCGTGATGTCGCGCACCTTCCACTCGTTCCAATCCGAACCCGAGGCGGCCAACCCATACGCCAGATACTTGCCATCGTGGCTGATGGCGTAACCCGACAACGCGACGGTGCCATCCGCCGAGAGCGTATTCGGGTCGAGCAGCACAGCGCCCGCATCGCTCAACGACTTCGTCGAGTAAAGCACCGCCTGATTCTGCAAGCCGTCGTTCTTTTGATAGAAGTACAAGCCGCCCTCTTTGACCGGCGGGCTGTAGCGTTCGTAATTCCACAGCTTGGTCAGCCGCGCCTTGAGTTGCGCGCGTTGCGGAATCTGGTCAAGAAAACCGAAGGTCAGTTTGTTCTGGGCTTCGATCCAGGCGCGCGACTCGGCGCTGTCAGGGTCTTCGAGCCAGCGGTACGGATCGGCGATTTTCGTGCCGTGATAATCGTCAACTTGCTCGGCTTTGCGGGCGGGCGGATAGGTGTATTGCTTGTTCATTTGCGCGAAGGTGTTGGTGGAAAGCAGCCACGCCACGAGCGCGAAGCTGGCGGCGTGTAAGCGAATGGGATGGCGGGAATTCATAATGGCTCCAGCGGTTGCAGTGCGTGAAACATGAGCACTTTTAAGAGATTGCCCACAGCCCTGAAAGGGCGAAATTCAATGGCCCAGGGCAGCGCCCTGGGAAAGTGGCGAGGTGTCGTACAAGCTCTGAAAGGGCGCAATTGCGAGTCAGGATTGCGCCCTTTCAGGGCTTGCCAACCTCACGATGCCGGTACCAGGGGCGTTGCCCCTGGCTATTGAATTTCGCCCTCTCAGGGCTTTGCGGTTTAACTGAATCCTCTTGTGCCATCACGCGAGCGGATTGAATTTTGTCAGACCAGCCTGGCGTTGAGCTTGATCGTCACGCCCGTTAGTGCGCGCGAAACGGGGCAAGTCTGCTTCGCCGTTTCGGCCAGTTCCTGAAACTTATCGTTCTCGATGTCGGGGATTTCGGCTTCGGTTTCCAGGTCAATCGCGGAGATGACGAAGCCCGTGCCATTTTTGATCAGATGGACTTTGGCTTCGGTCTGGACGCGGGTTGGATTGAATCCGTTGCGTCCGAGCGTCGCCGCCAGCGCCATCGAAAAACAACCGGCGTGGGCCGCACCGATCAGCTCTTCAGGGTTGGTGCCCGTGCCTTCTTCAAAGCGCGAGGCGAACGAGTATTGGCCTTCAAACGCGCCGCTGCCCAGCGCGATGCTGCCTTGGCCTTTTTGCAGGTCGCCGTTCCAAACGGCTTTTGCAGTGCGAACTGCCATAACGTTGTTCCTCCTCACAAATTGAGCGGTTGTTAGTTTGCCTGTGCGATAGCGCGCACGCCGTCGAGCAGGCGTTCGATTTCTTCCGCCGTAGTGTAGCAAGCGCAGCCCGCCCGTACCACGCCATGCTCAGTCTGGCCCAATCGTTCGATCACGGTCATGGCATAAAAGTCACCGTGCGAAGTAAAGACGCCGCGTTCAACCAGTTGTTTGGTGACCTCTTCCGCCGGAATGCCGTTGACGATGAACGAGACGGTCGGTGTGCGCGCTTCGTCAGGGCCAGGGCCAAAGACGGTCACGCCAGGAATCGCGTGCAAGCCGTCCCACAACCGTGTCAGCAAGGCGTGACCGCGCGCGTGCAGCGCGGCGAAACTGCTGACCAAGCGTTCACGCCGCGTTGCGCCTTCCGCAAAACCTTCGGCAAAACCTTCAGCAAAAGAAGCCACGAAGTTGACCGCCGCCGCCGCGCCGCAGATGCCTTCGTGATTTTGCGTGCCGGTTTCCAAGCGGTCGGGCGCTTCGTTGGGCGAAGGTTCGAGTTTGGGCACATCGAGCGTTTCGAGCAATTCGTGTTTGCCATACAGCACGCCGATGTGCGGGCCGTAAAACTTGTAAGCCGAACAGGCCAGGAAATCGCAATCCAGGTCTCGCACGTCCACCAACTCGTGCGGCGCGTAATGCACGGCGTCCACGTAAACGAGCGCGCCCACGGCATGCGCCAATTCAACCGCGCGTTTGATGTCGTTGATGGTGCCCAGCGCATTGGAGGCCGCGCCGATGGCGAGGACTTTGGTTTTGTCGTTGAGCTTGCTGGCGAGATCGTCCCAATCGAGTTGGCCCGTCTCAGTCAGCATCCGCACGGTGCGAATCGTCACGCCGCGCTCTTTTGCCAACGCCTGCCAAGGCGCGTTGTTGGCGTGGTGATCGAGTTCGGTGATGACGATCTCGTCGCCAGGGCCGAACCCTCTGCCTAAGGCGCGCGCGATGTGAAAAGTGATCGTCGTCATGTTCGCGCCGAATGAAACTTCGTCAGGCGCGCAGTTGAAAAAGTCGGCCAGTGTCTGGCGCGCTTTGGCGATCAACTCGTCTGTTTCGGCGCTCGTCGGATAGGCCCAATGCGTGTTGGCGTTGTGATGGAAGAGATAATCGCTCATCGCCTCGGCGACTTGCCGGGGGACTTGCGTGCCGCCGGGGCCATCGAAATAAGCGACGGGGAAGCCGTTGTGCTGGCGTTGTAGGGCGGGGAAGTAGGCGCGAATCGCTTCGGTCGAAGCCACGGAAGAGGTCGGATTACTCATAATTTTTCAGTGCTAATAACATCAGAAAAGCTTTTACCACGAAGAAACAAAGAGCACGAAGAAAGAATAGAGCAAAGCGGTCGGCTAATCCTTCGTGTTCTTCGTTGCTTCGTGGTTTCACTCTTTTGCAGTCAGATCAGTTTTGGAGATAGGGAATGGTCAGCGGGCCTTCAGGTAGCACCGCAATCGGCGCGTCCGGGCCGATACGTTGCAATTCAGCCGCGACATACGCCGCGATGTCGGTCACGGGTTCCAGATGCGCCCGGCGCACTTCATCCGCCGGGATGTCGCTCAACAAACCGACGCGGGCTTTCAGGCGAATGATGGCGAGCAGTTGCGCCTCCCATTGATCATAAAGCGAAAAGCCGGGCGCGAGAATGGTGTCGAGAATCGCTTGCGGCGAGTCGTGGTCAAAGAGCAGCGTTTTGAAATTGCCGTGTTCAGGAAAGCCGTCGTTGCATTTCGAGGCCTGCACGATCAGCCCGTCCTGCTGGACGATTTGGGCGGCGGCGGACATGCCTTTGACGGCCTGGTACAGATTCTGATCGAGCGGATAGCCGCTGTTGGTCGTGATGACAATCGGGAACAGCTTTGCGCAGGGCAGCATCACCGTCGCTTTGGAAAACTCGCAACCTTTGGCGTGCGCGGCCAGCACTTCGCCGCAAAAGAAACCGGTGATGTGGCGCTGCCGATTGATCGTCACGTTGATGCAAAAATCCACCGGCAGCAATGCGCCATTGTGCCGAATCTGCGCTTGTGTCGGATTGCCTTCGAGTACGCCCCAGGTGCTGTTGGCGTCGCCGATCACGTCGGCACGGTGGTAATACATGATCGCGTCAATGTCAGCCACGGCGGGGAAGATGCCTTTGTAGCCGCCCGAAAACCCCGCCATGAAATGCGGCTCGATGAAGCCCAGCACGATGCGTTTGTCGGCTTCGACATAATCACGATTGAAATAGACCTCGCGCCCGTCGGTCGTTTTCCCCGCCAATGCCAGCGTCGCGGCGTCGTGCGAATTGTGATTGACGATGCGGTAATACTTGAAAACCTCCGCGCCGACCATCCCCTGCAACTCTTCCGGTGTGTTCACGCGGTGCGAACCGGTGCCGTTGATGATGACGAAATTCGCCGCTGGCACATGGTTCAATTCGGCGAACAACCACGGCAGCAGACGCTCGGTCGGCAGCGGGCGCGTGATGTCCGGGATGACGATGGCAACGCGGTCGGTCGCGGCGATCAGTTCTTTCAACGGCCTGGCCTTGATGGGTGCACGCACGGCCTGGCGAAATTCGGCGGCTTCATCCGCCAGGCCGGAAATAAAGTGCGGCGCAAGGAGCGTGACGTGGTTGGATGGCAGGTCAACATGCAGCCCGTCTTTGCCGTATTGCAGATGTGTTTGCATGGTTATTTCGGTTATTTGGGTTTGGGTTCGCTATCGAGCGCCCCATAGTTGCGCAATTCAGGCGATAGCATAGCGATGGAGAGCACAACGAGCAACGTCCCGATGCCGCCGCCCACCACTGAAATCATGGGCGTCGTCAGCGCTGCCACCGCGCCCGATTCAAAACGGCCCAGTTCGTTTGAAGCGTTGATGAACATGCCATTGACGGCGGAAACGCGCCCGCGCATCTCATCAGGCGTCAGTACCTGCACCAACACGTGCCGCACGACGACGCTGATGTTGTCGAGCGCGCCGGTCAGAAAGAGCATCACCAGCGACAACCAATAATGACGCGAAAAGCCAAACACGATGGTGGTTAGACCGAAACCTGCCACCGCAAATAAGAGCGTCTTGCCAGCTTGTTTGAACGGCGGCAAGTGCGCCGTGACCAGCGCCATCGTGACGGCGCCCAGCGAAGGCGCAGCCTGCAACCAGCCCAAGCCGGTCGGCCCGACGCGCAAAATGTCTTTGGCATAAACCGGGAGCAAGGCCACTGCGCCGCCCAACAGCACAGCGAACATGTCCAGGCTAATGGCGGCGAAGAGGGCTTTCGTTTTGGACAAATAGGCGAAACCCGCGAGAATGGTCTGCCAATTCGGCGTGGCTTTATTCTCTTCAGTGCTGGCCGCCACAGACGTTTTATTCGTCATCGCCGACAGAAAGGCCAAGTACCAGACGCTGCCCAAGCCGCCCAAGACATAGACCCATTTTGCGCCGCCCAATAACGCAATGAGCCAGCCACCTAAAGCTGGCCCCGTCAGCGAGGCTAATTCAAACACGCTGACATTCCACGAGACGGCGTTGCTGAACAGATGGCGCGGGACTAGCTGCGGCACCAAGGCCGAACGCGCTGGCCCTTGAAAGGCGCGGGCCATCCCACTCAGAAACAGGCAAGCGTAAATCATCCAAAGCTGTCCGCGTGTTGCGGCAATGGCCAAGCCGAAGGCCGCGACTACGGCCAGCAAGGTGGCATTCATCAGCACTTTGCGCCGGTCATACCGATCCGCCACTTGTCCGGCGATCAACGAAAAGCCAAGCATGGGCGCGAACTGCGCCAAGCCGACCATGCCCAGCGCCCAGGCCGAGCGTGTTTGCTCATAGAGTTGCCAACCGACAGCCACCGTTTGCATTTGCACGCCCAGGACGGATACGACATGACCAATGAGAAAAAGCCGGTAAGCGCGCACGCGCAAGACGCCATAGGCATCGCGTTTGGCCGCAGTCTCAGTGAGCGCCGAATCCGTATCCATACGAAGAAGTGCAAAGCAGGTTGAATAAGTGTTGGGAAAGCGAAAAGGGCGACCAGCTTGGTCGCCCTTTATTTCGCTGATGCGGATGAGAGGAATCGAACCTCCACGGAATTGCTTCCACAGCGTCCTGAGCGCTGCGCGTCTACCAGTTCCGCCACATCCGCGTATCAGTGCTCTCAGTGTTGAGACGGCGTGCATAGTAGCGACCGAACTATAGCCTGTCAAGCAGCGGACAGGCGCATAAATACACCCTGTCTTCAGCTTTTATAAGGATTGTTTTCTCGCACCATTGCTTGAATTTATGCACGGTCGGGGTCTTGACGAGGGCTACCTTCTATGGAACTATACGCCTCGCTCGCGGGCTTCTACATGAAGCCCTTTTTCTCGGATAGCGAGCCTTCTTTCCAACTTACGAGTCAGATTAGGCGGCGTAGCCAAGTGGTAAGGCAGAGGTCTGCAAAACCTTTATCCATCGGTTCGATTCCGATCGCCGCCTCTTTTCTTTTCAAGAATTTGCAGGGTTTGCAGTTCGCGTCAAAATAGCCGCTGTGGGGGCTATTCGCACTTCTTCGGAATCAGCCCTGCCATCAATTGACCGTCTCAGCATTACCAACCTGAAATTCTGACATCGCAAGCTCCCGGTTCCAATCTTCCATTTTCCAAATAGGGTTGATCTTGTGTTCTTCTGACGAGTGAGCGTAGCGCGGCACCATTTGCATACGGCTGTGTCCCAGCAATGCCGCGAGCGTGACGAAATTAGTTCCGCTCATTGCCGCACGACTGGCGAAGATCTGGCGCAAGCTGTAAATGGTGCATTTGGCGATGCCGCTACGTCTGAGTGCCCCGTCATGGGCGTGATTGGCCTTCAGCATCGGTTTGTTCAAGTTTTCCTTGTGAGGGAATGGGTCAGTGCCTTCGCTTCGGCTTCGTTAATGCGTTTCTCAAGGACTTCACTTGCGGTTTAGGTGAGCGGGATGCGGCGACGTGCGGCTTTGGTTCTGCCTTTTGTGACCTGGGGGAAGCCTTCGACAAGATTCACGTTGGTTGCTGTCAGCGGATAGATTTCCTCTGGACGGCAGCCGGTCTGCAAGATTAAGGCGGCGATGTCGTGCAAGGGTTGGGAAGCGTCCGCGAGATAACACCGCGGCAGTTTTGCCACAATCCTGGGTTCACCGTCGGCGAGCGCAACTACCACACGGCAACGGAAGAGCTTGAGCTGGCGTTGCGCAATGCGAGCGCCGATCCGTTCTGGCGCGGCTGGGGCAGCCTCATCCTGGTCGAAACAAACACCGGCAAGCCCCGCGCGGCGGCAAGAATGAAGACGTGCAGTTTTACCGCAGGCTCGAAACGCGCGGTGGATAGTGCCCGTTGGGTTTCCTGATCTGCACCGAATAGCCGAGACCTTGCACCGCGAAGCCTTGCGCGATAGCAAAGACAGCTTGCGCGTCGTGCCGATTGACGGCGAAGACTTGCGCCGCCTGGTTGAAGCGCAAGAGCGTGAGCCGGTGTTGCGGGCGTTGGTGGAGCGGGCGGTGTTAGCGTGATGAGTGGAAGTTGCCGTCTGTGCTATGCTGAAAGCAAGGTGGTAAACAATGAATGATGACTGTACAGGTTGAGCTACCGGCTGAGTTGTTAGACGCTGCCCGCATTCAGGCGAGTGAAACGCCCAAGCTGCTGGCGTTGGAATTGTTCCGCGAGGATGCCGTGTCGCTGGGGGGCGCGGCAGAACTGGGCGGCGTGTTAGTCGCCGAGTTTATGGACTTCGCCGCTGAACGTGCCGTGCCGTTGCATTATGCGCAGGAAGATTACGAACAAGATCAGTTGAGCATCGGAAAACTCTTGCCGCAAATTTCCTCGTGATTGCTGTCTCAAATGCCTCCCCTTTGATCCTGTTAGCGGAACTCGGCGAATTCGATAATCCGCCCTATCAAGCTAAAATATGAACCCCACTACTTCTTCCCGCGCTTCCTTTAAGCAATACCTCGTCGATCTCCTCTGGCTGCTACTGTTCGTTTGGCCTGCCCAGGCGCAAGCAGTCAAGCCGCCCGTCCGCTTGGGGACGCCAGAACAACGCGCCGCCCGCTACTTTGAATCCATTCGCCGTGCGCCGCCGCAGATGCTGGCCTTTTTGTTGCGCATGCCGAAGGGCGGCGATTTGCACAATCATCTGTCGGGAGGCATTTACGCCGAAACGTTTATCCAGTGGGCGGCGGAGAAAAATCTGTGTGTGAATCAGGCGACGGGCGTGCTGACGCAACCATCCTGTGACCCCGACAAGGGCGTGCCGCCGGTGAGCAAGGCGCTGACGGATGGGATGTTGTACCGGCAATTGATTGACGCCTGGTCTATGCGATATTGGCAACCGGGGCCGTTGTCGGGGCAGAACGGGCACGATCATTTCTTTGATGCCTTTGGCAAATTCGGCGCGGCGACCGCCGGGCAGACGGGGCAGATGCTGGCCGAAGCGGCGGCGCGGGCGGCCAGGGGGCGGGTCAGTTACTTGGAAGTGATGCTGACACCGGCGAGCGGGCAATCTACGGCGTTGGGCTTGAAGGTCGGCTGGGATGGTGATTTCGCGGGCACTTTGGACAAATTGAAAAGCAACGGCCTCGCCGACGCGGTAGCCGAAGGCGTCAAGGCGTTGCAGCAAGCCGAAGCCGAAAAGGACAAGGTGTTGCAATGTGGCACCCCGCAAGCCGCTGCCGGATGCAAGGTGACGTTGCGTTATGTCGCGCAGGTTTCGCGTGGCGCGGCGCTCGGTGTCGTGTTTGCGCAAATGGCGACAGGCTTGGCGCTGGCGAATGATCCAAATTCCAAAGTCGTCGGGGTGAATCTGGTGCAGCCGGAAGACGGCTTGCTCTCGATGCAAAATTTCGCGTTGCACATGGAGATGCTGGCCTTCCTGCGTCCGCGCTATCCACAGGCGCATTTGAGCTTGCACGCGGGCGAACTCGCGCCCGGCAGCGTACCTCCCGCCGGGTTGTCGTTTCACATTCGTGATTCGGTGCTGAAGGCGCAGGCCGAACGCATCGGGCACGGTGTAGACATCATGCACGAAGACGAGCCGTACCAGTTGCTGCGCGAAATGGCGCGCCGCCGCGTGCTGGTGGAAATCTGCCTGACGAGTAATGAGGTGATTCTGGGCGTGCGGGGCGCACAGCATCCGCTGGCGACCTATCTGCAATTCGGCGTGCCGGTGGCGTTGGCGACCGATGACGAAGGCGTCTCGCGTTCTGAAATTTCGCGCGAATTTTTGAAAGCTGCTGAAGAGCACGGGCTGGGTTATCTGCAACTCAAGGCGCTGGCGCGCCACAGCCTGGAACATGCTTTCTTGCCGGGCAAAAGTTTGTGGGCCGATGCGCGCCGCTTTCAGCCCGTGCCGGCGTGCGCCAACGGGGCAACGAACGCCCGTCAGCAATTTTTGAATGGCAATGAAAAAGCCCGGCTGCAATGGCAACTCGAAGAGGACTTGCGGCAATTCGAGCGCGCGCTGCCGCAGTAATACAGTTTTTCCCTTTAACGTGAGCGGCGCTGACTTGTGAGCTTCAGTTGCCGGTGCCTCTCAGGTGATAGATTTCAAGATAATGATTTTCCCCTCGACGCCACACGAAGCTTCCACCAAGAAAGAAATACAAATCAATCCGGCTTCGTGTTTTCTTCGTGTAGCTTCGTGGGAGAATTTCTTTTTCTTGAAAGCTGTAGTTTCACGCATTGCTGTGCCGTAAATTACAGCAGGTCTTTATCGAGATTGGCTTTGAGATGCTCGACGTAATGTGCCATCCCGTGATCGTTGAGGCCGGCGATCTGATGAACGTTGGCGGCGCGCACGTCTTTGACCGCCGCCATAATTAGGTTGGCGAAACGCTGCATCGCCGTGGTCTCCGAATTCACGCGGCCCTCGCCGTCGAAATAAAGCAAGCGCCCGACGTGTCGGAACGTCGCCATCAACAAGCGCGGCACGGCATCGTTGTTGTTGACGAAGCGGAAGGTGCGCGATTGCAGTTCCTTGTCATACGCATTGGCAAACGCGTGATCGCCCACGCAAGGCGAGCCGAAGGTGTAAACGCCCTGCGGCCAATGCACGTTTTTGCTGGCGAATTGCACGCGCCGCGCCGCCAGCGTTGCCAGCGCCGCACCCAGGCTGTGGCCGGTGTAAAAGATCGGTTGACCGTTATCACGGAACCGGCTGATGACTTGTACCAGTTCGTCAATGATTGGTGCGAGGGCAAATTCAAATCCACTGTGTACAAAGCCAATCGAATTTGGCCCTGGCACCGGCAGGAACTTGGCGTCAGTCAGCCAATCCAATTTATCTCTGGTGCCGCGAAAGGCGACGATGATCGCTTCCTCGTTGCTGAACACATAGCCCTGCGTGTCCACCGGTGGAAGCAAGACATGCTTGTGGAAGTGGTGGATGCGGTCGGGCGCAAAGCCCCAACCCTGGACGCATTTGTTGATTTCATCCGGGTCGGCATAGGCCAATTGGGCGGCTTCGCCCAGCGTCAGCGCATTTTGGGGATTGTAAGTTTCGTCTTTAGCATTGAACGCAAAGGTAGGCATAATGGTCTCCGCTGCAAAAAGGTTGTGGGTGTAATCGGTCAGCGTGCTGCCGAATTGATCTGCCATGCTGGGGCGAACGCGACGCGGAGTCTAGCAACAGTAATTGAGGATGTCGAATGAAAGCCTTGCAAACATTGAGCGGCGCGCTTTGCGCCAGCTTGCTCGTGATCATGACCAACGGAACATCAACGCCCGTCTATGGACAAGCGGCCAAGTCGCCGCTCACCCAGTCGCGGCAAATGATTGTCGTGACGACGAAGGATTGGCAGACCGTGCCCGGTACCTTGCAACGCTACGCCCGCCGCACCACGCGCAGCGCCTGGCAACCTGTCGGTAAACCCGTTCCCATCGTTGTCGGGCGCAGCGGCCTGGCCTGGGGCGCAGGGCTGCACGGCGAACCGGCCACGCTGGCGCAAGGTAACGATCCGTTAAAACAGGAAGGCGATGGCAAATCTCCGGCGGGCGCGTTTCGGCTGAATGCGGCGTTTGGTTATGCGCCGAAAGGGAAGGCGGGCCAGTTGAAAATGCCTTACGTCGCGTCAACCGCGACGATGCAATGCGTGGACGACGCGCAATCGGCCTATTACAACCGCGTCGTAAATCGCGCCGACCTCAAACAACCCGATTGGCAAAGTCACGAAGACATGCTGCGCAAAGATGAGTTGTACCGCTGGGGCGTCGTCGTCGAACACAACGCGGGCGGCGTCGGTCAAAGCAGTGTGAAAGCCAAACCACGCGGCGGCTCGTGCATCTTCCTGCACATCTGGGGCGGCCCGAAGTCCAGCACATCCGGTTGCACGGCGATGGAAGCCAGCTTGATGGAAGAGGTCTTGCGCTGGCTGGATGCACGACAGCAGCCGGTGCTGGTGCAATTGCTGGTTAGCGAATATGCGCGGTTGAAAGGGGCGTGGCGGTTGCCGTAGCGGAAGAGAAAATAAAGCAAAGGGCAAAAGGCAAAAGGCAAAAATCAAAAGGGTGGCGCCAGGCTTCCCCCCATTTTTGCCTTTTGCCTTTTGCCTTTTGCTTTCAGGCCCGTCAGGCTGCCAGCCCCGCCGCATAACCACTCGCCCAAGCCCACTGAAAGTTATACCCGCCCAGCCAGCCCGTCACATCCACGACTTCGCCAATGAAATACAAGCCAGGCACGCGCCGCGCTTCCAGCGTTCGCGAGGACAGTTCGTCTGTATCCACGCCGCCCGCCGTAACTTCGGCTTTGCGGAAGCCAGCGGTGCCGTTGGGCCTGAGCCGCCAGCGCTGGATGCATTCGGCGATGCTTTGCAATTCCTTGTTCGAGTATTGCCGCAACGGTTTGGCTGTGGCGTTGAGCTGTGCCCACGCCTGCGCGAAACGTTGGGGCCAGTATTGGCCAAGCAGCGTTTGCAGCTCCTTTTGGCTGCCGCGCGCGGCGCTCAGCAATTCCGCCGCGTCGGTATCAGGCAACAGATCAATGCTGATGGCCGCGCCCGGTTGCCAGTACGAAGAGATTTGCAGGATGGCCGGGCCGCTCAAGCCCTGATGCGTGACCAGAATGTTTTCGCGGAAGGCTTGATTATCCAGGCTCACCAGCGCATCTACTGAAACGCCGCTCAGCGGGCTGAGCACGCGGCGGTCAGCTCCGTCCAGCGTGAAGGGCACCAAGGCCGGGCGCGTCTGCACCAGCTTCAAGCCGAACTGCTTGGCAACGCGGTAGCCAAAATCGGTCGCGCCCATCTGCGGAATCGAAAGTCCGCCCGTCGCGATGACCAGCGCGGCACTTTCAAAACGGCCCTGATTGGTCGTGAGGACGAAACGTCCGTGCTGTTGATCCACCGTCTCAACGCGGCAGCCCGTGCGAATGGTCACGCCCGCACGTTCGCCTTCGCGCAACAGCAACTCGACGATCTCTTGCGCCGAGCCGTCGCAAAACAACTGGCCCAGCTTCTTTTCGTGATAGCGGATGCCGTGGCGTTCGATCAGTTCGATGAAATCGTGCGGCGTGTAGCGGGCCAGCGCTGATTTATGAAAGTTCGGATTGCGGCAGATGAAATTTTCGGGCGCGGCGTACAGGTTGGTGAAATTGCAGCGCCCGCCACCGCTGATCAAAATCTTCTTGCCGACTTGCCCCGCGTGTTCGATGAGCAAGACCTTGCGCCCGCGCCGCCCCGCCGTGAACGCGCAGAACAAACCCGCCGCGCCGCCGCCGATGATAATGATGTCAGGTTGCATATGTCAGGGTCAGTTTACCAAACGCTGCCGCGTAGCTTATCCTGCCCGCCTTAATTCAGCCGCAAAGAAGCACAAAACGCGCAAAAACTGTTTGGCAAAGTTTGCGTCTTGTGCGCCTTTTTGCGGCACATCCTTCTTTCGAGGTTGATATGGCACTGATTGGAGCAAACGAACTCAAACGCAAAATGTTTATCGCGGTCGAAGGCCAGCCTTACGCCGTGGTCGAGGTCTCTTTCGCCTCGCCCTCGGCGCGCGGCGCTTCGACGATGGTGCGCACGAAGCTGCGCAACCTGCTGACCGACAACGTGCTGGAAAAATCCTTCAAGACCAGCGAGAAATTCGAGGAACCCGATGTCGAATTGAAACCCGCCTCGTTCCTGTACGGCGATGGCGACGGCTTCCATTTTATGGATGACGAGAGTTATGAACAGTTCGCCCTGTCGGAAGAGCAACTGGGCGACGAGCGGCTCTATTTGAAAGACGGCATGAATTTGCAGATTCGCAAATACAACGGCGACCCGATCTCGATTCAATTGCCGACGATGGTGGATTTGACGATTAAGGAAACCGAACCCGCGCTGAAAGGCGATTCGGCTTCGGGCGGCACCACTAAAGCCGCCACGCTCGAAACCGGTCTCGTCGTGCGCGTGCCGTTGTTTATCAAAGAAGGCGAAGTCGTGCGCGTGAACACCGAGACGGGCGAGTTTGTGAGCCGTGCATAAGATACAGTACGGGGAGCGTGAGCGACCTGAGCCTCGGTCGTTAAAGCATTGAGCAGCAACCACACCGCCTAACTCCGCGGCTCAGGTCGCTCACGCTCCCCGTACTGTATCAACGTTCCTTGTCTTCATTGGAAATAAGCCATGCAAAAACTCAACTGGGGCCTGATCGGTTGCGGCGACATCGCGCGCAAACGCGTCGCGCCCGCCTTACGCGACTTGCCGAATTGCGAATTGACCGCCGTCAACCGCGCCAGCTTCCACTTGGCCGAAGAGTTCGCCCGCGAATTCGGCGCGCGCCGCTGGTACCGCGACTGGCGCGAGTTGCTGGCCGATCCGGAAGTCCAAGCCGTTTACATCGCCACGCCCGTGAGTTTGCACGCTGAACAAACCATCGCCGCCGCCGAAGCGGGCAAGCACGTGCTGTGTGAAAAACCGATGGCGCTGAACACCGCCGAATGCGACCTCATGATCGCCGCCTGCGCGGCCCACGGCGTCAAACTCGGTATCGCCTATTACCGCCACTTTTACCCCGTCATTCAACGCATCAAAGAAATTCTCGCCGCTGGGGCCGCCGGAGAAATCGGCGTGCCCGTGCTGGCGCAGATCAATGCCTTCGAGCGTTTCAACCCCGCGCCCGATCAGCCGCGTTACTGGTTCGTGCAAAAAGAATTCGCGGGCGGCGGCCCGATGATGGACTTCGGCTGCCATCGCATCGAAGTGTTGCTCAACCTGCTCGGCCCGATTGCTGGCGTTCACAGCTCAATCGGCAGCGTGCTGTTTGAAAGGGAAGTCGAAGACACCGCCGTGGCCGTCTTTGATTTTGCCAGTCAAGCGCGCGCGGTGTTGAATGTCTCGCACGCGGCGTGGCAGTCGCAGGATACGCTGACGATCTTCGGCAGCGCAGGTTCGCTGCACGTGCCCGCGCTCAATCAAGGCGCACTGCACATACAAACTGCTCAGGGTGAACGCAACGAGATTCACCCGCCACATCCCAACATTCACCAGCCCCTGCTTGCCGAATTTACCGAGGCCGTGCTGGCGCAACGCGAACCCGCTGTCGGTGGCGCCATAGGCCGCGAGGTTGCACGGTTAGAAGAAAAGATTTACGCCGTCAATTAATAAAGGCGAGGCGTACACGCAGGAAAAGAGCATGGAGTTCAAGCTTTAGCTTGTTTGGTGCGCGTTGCGCGCCGCAGACAGCCTGAAGGCTGAACTCCATGCCCTTGTTGCTTGACGAGCTTTGTTTATGACTGTTTTATGCCTCAAGCACAAAAAGTGGCGTGTGGCCGCCCCGCCGCCCGCTGTCACATTCAACAACGCCGACGCCGGCAGCCGCACGCCCGCACAGGTTGCGGTCGCGCCGCGTTCAAATGAATTGGCGCTGGCCTCGTTCTACCGGTCGTCCGCGTCGCGCGGGACAGAGGCCGGTACTGAGGGTCGCACGAGGGTCAACGAGCCGCTCAGAACGTAAGCGCGTTGGAAGGGCGCGAAGCGGGGCGCCAGCAAGCCGTCGTTGATCTCGCGCGTGACCGCGAAGCGATTGAACGCGCTCGGCGGAAGGTACAGGCGCCGGTTTGATTGACCGCCGTCCGAGAAGCCGTTGATGTCCGCTTCTTGAAAAGAGATGACGCCGTCGCCGTTCTGATCCACTCTGGCGATTTCCTGCGCGTAGGACATAAACAGCCGCATGCCCACGTCAGTCACGTCCGGCTTAAAGGACTTCACCCGCAGGAAGGCGTTCAGCAGCACTTCCTGATCCAGGGCGCTGGGAATGAAACGGTTGCGCGACTCCCGCTGGGCCGGGTTGGTGGCTTCCGTGCGATCCGGGTCACGCGGGTTGTCCGGGTTGTCGCCGTAGATCAGTTTGTTATTCACTACGCCTGCCGGGCCTGAACCGGGAATCACCGATTGCAGGCCGTATTGCAGCCCCGCCGCAAAGGTGCCGGGCACGCCGCCGGTGAAGGGCAGTTCGTAGTGTGGGAAGACCCAGTTGGTGCCCGCATTGAACTCCCAGTAGGCATGTACATCGCTCTGCTGTAGCGCGTTGAAGGCGCCCATGCTCACCGGATGCGGGACGGTGTTGGGCTGGCGCGCCGGGTCCGGGAAAACATCGTTGACACTGCCCAGGCGCGGGGCGTTGCCGTCCGCCGTAAAGATGTTGCCGACGACTCGGTTGTTACCTCTCCCGCGCGCCGCGATGGCGTCATAGTCGGCCTGCGTCAGCGTGCCGAACTGCGCCGTGCCGTCAGCGCGCGGCGGGGCGACACGCGGCACGCGCAGGTCGCTGATCATCCAGCCTTCGTACCAGCCGGCCTCATTGTTGATCACGAACAGCCCGGAGAAATCCATGAACACATCAATGAACGCGCCGGGATCATTGGGATCGGTCGGCAGACCGGCTTTGGGTTCAATCACGACCCGGACGGAGCCGAGCGTCGGCAAGCCGCCGTTGGCGGCATTGGCCGCAGTCGGGATGGCCGTGTCGTTGAGACCCGGGACGACGCTGGTGAAGACGTTGGGCTGGAAATGGTTCGTGTCCAGCAGGTAGTACTGAAAGAGCTGGCTCGGGTCGGCGGCCTCGGCGAAGGCCGTGGTCGGTTCGAAGGTGTGTGGCCGCGCCGCGAGTTCGATCAGCCGCGCTTTGAGCAGTGGAGGCAAGTGGCTAATGTCTCCGCGCCTGGCAAAGGCTTCCGTCTCATTGCGGGGTCTGGCCTGGCGCGCGGAGCGGGCTTTTGCGCTCTGGGGCGTCGTTGCCACCTCGCGCGCGGGGGCGCTGCTGCGATCCTGCGCGGCCCGCGCGGAAGTTCCGCTCCGCTCCTGCGCGAAGGTCTTGTTCTGGGTGAATAGCGCCAGTGCAAAGGCCCCCAGCGCCAGCAGGCAAACCCAGGTTGCGAAGTTGTGGACTTTTTTGCTCATATTCTCTACTCCTTATTTTTCAGTTATAGATTATGGCGGCGCCGGGGCGCTCGCCAGTTCGTGGTTGTGAATTGCGCGTGCAGGCGCGTGGGTGGCCGCAGACACACCACGCGCCTGGCGGGACCGAAAAACAATCCGGCCATCCGGCGCTGAACTGTTCGCACCGAACTAAGGCTTTATCAGGGAGGTCGCGGGAAGCTGCACCTCCAAATTCCCCTCAGCCACATTCGTCCCGCCTCCGGTGGTGAAGGCGTTAGTTCCGCGGAAGCCTGCCGTGAAACTGGCCAGATTGTTTTCTCTGAAAATGTTGTTGATCGAACCTGCACTGACAGAAACCGCGAAGCCGAATCTGGCGATATGATTGTTGTAAATCAGATCACCACGCGGCCCAGCGGGGTCTTCGCCCGGGGCGGGGTTGTAGCAGATGCCAAGCAGGTTGTTGGCCGGAATGGCTCCACCGACAATTGTGTTGCCGAAGATACGATTGCCGGTGGATTCGCCGCCACGCACGAAGATGCCTAGATTCACCGAACTGATGTTGTTGTCCCGCACCATTCCGCCACGTGAATTGAGCAACTGGATTCCCACTTCACTGGGGCCGCCGCCATTCAGCCCGGGCTGAAAGCCGCCGCCGGTAATCTGCAAATTTTCGACGTTGACGTTGACCGAGTTCATCACCATCACATTCGAGGCAAACCCGGCGACGCGGCCATTGATCACGCGAACGCCGGTAGCACCGTTGACGAAGATGCCGCGCCCGGTGTGAGCCGCTTGTGTTGACACGGTGTGGCCGTCCAGATCGAGCGTTACGCTGTCTGCCGTAATCGTGATCGCATCGCCGCTTTGAACCTGAATGCTGCGTTTGAGTTTGTAGAGGCCTGAATTGCCGATCGTGAGCGGCAGCGTGGCAAAATCGCGCGAGCTTTCGATAATGCTGGAATCGAGGTGGTCTTGCGCAAGAGTTGGGTTGGAAATTGCCAGCAGAGTTACGGAGAAAACGCATGCGAAGAGCGCCCCTTTGAACAGAAGTTTCATTTGATGTCTCCTTAATCCTTAATCCTTAATCCTTAATTTTTTATGGATTCGACCTTCGTTGAACCCGGGGTTGATTGAATGACTCCAGCGGTTTTGCAGTGGCTATCGTAATTTTGCTTTGCTAACGCTTTGAATTGCGCGCGGCCATCAACGTAGCGTAGCTCCTGCAACAACTATTGGGTCAGCCATTAAATTGCCGCTTCCGTGCTTTCGCTTTACCACAACGCGGATGAGTGGCTTGCAAAGCAAAAGCAGCGGTACATTGGGTTCAACAATCTGGAGACAGGGAAAAGTTCCCGCGCGGAAAAGAAAATGCCTGCTAGGGGAATAAGGCTGAGTGAAAAATAGATTCAGTGATGGGGCGTAGCTTAAAATTCAAACTACAGCGCCGCCTTTGAAGGTCCGATTCGCGGTTTCATTCAACAGCTTTCCTCATGATGGATTTGCCCGTAATCAACCAGGCGTGGGCCGAGAATAAAAGGGTTCAATTCGAAGCGGCAGCTCTGCCCTTCACGAAATCCCTTTACAATACGGCCTTGCGCTTAACTCATCGTGCTGAGAATGCCAGCGACCTGGTTCAGGAAACCTACCTGCGCGCTTACCGCACTTTTCACAATTTCACGCCGGGAACCAATTGCAAGGCCTGGCTGTTTACCATTATGTATTCCGTCTTTGCGAATAAATATCGCAAGGAACAGCGGGAACCTGAAGCTGTTTCTATTGACGAGCTGGAGGAAAAATTCCAGCGTTGCCTGACGGCGGCGGACTGGGATCCGCAGCGGGCGCTAAATCCGCGGGGGGTCGGAACGGAAGTAGAGCAGGCGCTCAACCGGTTGCCTGAAGTGTTCCGCTTAGTAGTCCTGCTGGTGGACGTGGAAGAGTTGTCTTACGAAGAGGCCGCCGCTATTTTGAATTGTCCGGTAGGGACGGTGCGCTCCCGCCTGTTTCGCGCGCGGAAGTTGTTGTTTTTGGAGTTACAGCAGTACGCTCTGAAGAAAGGTTACGTTCAAAAGGCGCAAGTATAAGAATGCCGCTTGAGACCCGACATTTTAAGGATGAAATTCAGGAGTTGCTGGATAACCGGCTGAACCACGAAGCGTGTCTTGAGGTGGAGCGTCATCTGGAAGCGTGCGCGGAATGCCGGCGAGAGTTGGAGGCCCTGCGTTGGACCAGGCAAATTGCCCGGCAACAATATGCGGCTGCCTCCGCGCCCGCGAAACTGGAAGAAAACATTTTGGCGGCGTTGGCCCTGGAAGACCGCGAGTCTAGCGCCCCGCCAGTTTTCTCCTGGGTATGGTGGCGGCAACGGAGCGCGCTCTTGGCTTACGGTTTCGTCCTCTTTGCCGGTGTGGCCCTGGCGTTGTCTTACTTTATGCTCGGCACGCAACTGCGTAAGTCACTTGAGCTGCCTACAGCATCGGCGTCATTGCTAACAGCAGTCGCGCGGGATTATCGGAATTACCAGGCTGAAAAATTGCCCCTGATGTTGCAGACCGGCGCGGTCAATGAACTGGAGCGGTTTTTCTCCGCCGGTGGCATCGCTTTCAACACGCGGGTCTTTGACCTGGCTATGATGAACTACCATTTAGTGGGCGGACGCGTCCATCAACTGATCGAGCGCCCGAGCGCGCTATTCGTTTACCGTGGGGAAGGCAGCAAGATTTTGATCTGTCAGATGTATCCAGGCCAGGTGAGGGAGCTACCGCCGGCAGGCGTCAGCTTGCGCGAAAATAAAGGAATCCGGTTCTACATTTACCAGGCGAATGGCTTGACTGTCGTGTTCTGGCAGGAGGGGGTGATCACGTGTGTGCTGACTTCAGACAGCGCTGCCGAAGAAGTGCTCCAACTTGCTTTTGCGAAGGCCGTGAAGATTTAGGCTGCGCTGCAGTGTCAGCAGGTCATTCCAGCAGCAACAGCGGCGTCGCCGAACCGCCCCCCGCCGTCACATTCAACAACGCCGATGCCGACAGCCGCACGCCCGCGCCGACGACGTCTTCGCCGCCCCAGGTGTAGGGATCGAAATCCACATAGCGGTCTTCATACGAGATGCCATTGCCGGTTAGTGTCGGGAAGCTCTGGCTCAGTACTTCCACGCGTTCCTGCAAAACGAATGAACCGTCGAGCGCGTCGTACAACGCCCCTTGCCAGCGCGCTTCGTCGCCATCCCAGCCGAGCACGACGCCTTTGCCGCCATAATCGCTGTTGGGTTTGAGCACCAGTTTCTCGCGGTTGGCGGCGGCGAAATCGAGCAGGTCAATCGTTTTGCCGCGATACGTCGTCACGCCATCGCGTAGCTTGCGCGTCCAGGGAATGTGGCGGCGCAGGGCTGAAATCTCTTCGACGGAATAGAGGTGCGCATACTCAGGATCGTCGAGCAGGGCGAAGGTGGCCTTTTTGAAAAGCATCTGCACGCGGAAGGAATTGGCAACGCAGACGGCGTGGTCGCGCGCGGCCCGCACCAGCGGAGTTTGCAGGCCGCAACGCTCGATCAATTCGCCGACGACTACGCGTTTGTAAACCAGGTTGATTTTGAAATCGCCTGCGCGCAACCAGCCGCCGCGATATTCCAGTTCGCGCGGGTCAACGATGATGGTGGGGTAGCCTTGCGACTCGAAATAGTCGCGGCAGATTTCAAACTCGGCGTAAGTCGCGGCTTCGTTCCAATCTACGATGGCGATGCGCGGGCGTTCCTGCCAGCCCCATTGCCGGTAGGTGTCGAGCAGCGTTTGCAGCAACTGCGGTTTCATTGGCACGCGGCGGACGGGGAAGCGGCGGCTGAATTCTTTGAGCAACTGCATCTCGCTGAAAATTTCGCCCAGCGTGTCGCCGTACAAAATGCCGCCGGGGCTGTCGGCGTTGTATTCGACGAAGCTGAAATCGGCGTGCGAATTCTGAAAGGCATCCAGCCGCCCGCTGGCATCCGGCGCGCGAAAGCCCGGCTCGATCTGAATGATTTGCTCTTCGTTCGGCGACAAATCCAATTCGGCGCGTAACCGTGCATCACGCATCAGCGCGGCATACAGTTTTTCAATCGCCGACAACACCAACGCTGATTCGCGCCGCATGTATTCGTATTGCCAGGCGGTGACAAACAGGGGCCGCAGCACATTACAAATCGGGCGCTTGCCGAAACGCAGTCGGTGGCGCGCGGTGCCTTCCACCAGTTTGGCTTGCGCGTCAGCGGCCAGCGAGCCGTTGAGCAGGGAATGATAGTAATCTGTTGCGTCTGTAAGAATGGGTTGAAGGGATGGTTGGGGCATGCAGGTAAGTTCACATAGATCGGTTTCACTTCAGCGGATAGGAAAACCGCGCAGCGGTACGGTAACGCGCGCGTGAGCAAGCGGAGCGGTGGCGGTTCAGTCAATGACATAAACTTGAAGAGCCGCTTGCTCACGCGCGCGGTACCGTATCAGTGCCTATGCGCCGTAAACGCATTTGCAAACTGATCTGAAATCCTAAAACTGATTGTTCACCGCTCGTAACGTAATGCTTCAATCGGGTTGAGTCGTGCCGCGCGCCAGGCGGGCCACAGCCCGAAAAATAGGCCCACGCTGACCGAAACCAGCAACCCGGCAGTAACCGCACCCGGTGAAATGGTCGCCGCAAAATTCGGTTGTGCCCATTGAATCAGCAGCGCCAATGCCACGCCGGTTAGCACACCCGCCACACCGCCCAGCAAGGTCAACATAACGGCTTCGAGCAGAAACTGCCAGAGCACATCGCGCCGCCGCGCGCCCACCGCTTTGCGCAATCCTATCTCCGCCGTGCGCTCGGTCACACTGACCAGCATGATATTCATCACGCCGATGCCGCCGATCAACAAACCAAGCGAAGAGACGCCGATCAACAAGATCCAAATGCCGCTCGAAGCCTGCGTCCAAATGTCCACCATTTGATTTGACGCGAAGACCGCAAAGGTGTCCGGCGCATTGAGCGGCAGACGGCGGCGGCGACGTAACCACTCGCGCACTTCATTCATGCCTTGCTCGACGGCTTCGGGTGAGGCGGCGAGGCAGAAGAATTGCAGAAACTCTTTCTCGCGCTCGGAATAGTATTTGTCGAAGGTGCCGAATGGAATCAGGATGAGTTGATTCTCGCTCGGTGCGCCGAAGAACGTATCACGCCGTTCGATCAAGCCGATCACTTCGTAACTCTGCCCATCAATGTGCAACAGCTTGCCGAGTGGGTCTTCGGCGCTGAAAAGTCCATCGGCGATGGCTTGCCCGATCACGACCACGTTGCGCCGATGCGTCGAATCGCTTTGCGTGATGAAGCGGCCCCGTTCCACCAGAATGCCGGTGGCGTCGGTAAAGAACTGCTCGACGCCGCGCATAATCGGCCCTTGCGCCTCGATGCCTTTGTACCAGACGTGCAGCGGCTCGAACGGCATCTTGGCGTAAAACGGGCTGAGCACGCGCACCGACGGGCAATTGGCGCGGATGTCCTGTGCGTCCTCGACGGTCAGCGGCGGACGCTTTTTGAGCAGCGCCATGAAATCGGGATTGCCCATGTCTGAAAAACCCATGCGCCCGACGATGAAGCTGCTCGGATTCAACCGCGTCAGCGCGCGCTTGACCATGCCATCCAGCCCCTGAATCAACGCCACCACGACGATGACCGTCGCGACGCCCATAATGATGCCGGCCAGCGTGAGCGAAGATTGAAAGCGGTGTTGATTGATCGAACTGAGCGCCAGCGTAAAGGCTTCGCTGAACTCGGTCGTGCGGTGAGTACTGAGCAGCGGTTTGTAATGTTCCGATTTCATTGCAGGGCAAGTGCTGTACAGCAGGCTGCCAGCCTGCTGCTGTTGCGCCAATGGTAGAGTCAAAATGACTGCGTTCTCGGCTACGTTCCCAGCAGGCTGGCAGCCTGCTGTACATCCGAATCAAAGCTGCTTAATGCCGCAAGCGCGCGACGCGCGTCATCAACTGTTCGACGCGCTGCGGGTCAACCGTGTTCGCCCAATGCCCAGCCACTTTGAAATACGAGCCGATGATGAAACCGTCAGCGGCGGCATAAAAGCTTTCAAGATTATCTGGCCCCACGCCTGAACCGAGCAGCACCGGCAAACTGCCGTGCGCTTTGGCTTCAGCCACATCGGCCAGTTGCGGCGGCTGCCCCGTGACGCTGCCCGTGATGATGACGGCGTCACCGCGCATGAACGCCACCGCTTCCGCCGTTGCGCCCAATCCGACATCCGCCGTGAGCGCGTGCGCGGCGTGTTTCTTTTTCACGTCCGCCCAGACCTGCACGCGTTCGGCCCCGATCAGCTTGCGATAGCGCAGCAAGCGCGCGGCGGACGATTCGATCAAGCCTTCATCGGCGACGTGGGCGAAGACGTAACCTTCGACGCGGATGAAATCCAGCTTGGCCGCGTGCGCCACGGCCATTGCTTCAAGATTGGCGCCCGCCAGAATTTGAATACCGGTGGGCAGGCCGCTGGCGTTTTTGACCGCCTGTCCGATCACGGTCATGGCGGCGACGATCTCTGGCCCGACGCTGCCGCGCAAATAGGGCACGTCGTGCATGTTCTCGATGCCGATGCCGTCTACGCCGCCGTCCCGATACAAGCGGGCTTCGCGTTCGGCGAGCGCGACGAGTTCGGCGATGCTTTGCGTCTGCGCGGGCGTGCCGGGCAACGCGCCGACGTGAATCATGCCAATGATGGGTTTGGGTTTTGGGAAAAGGGAAGTCAGCATTTTATTTAGCAGGGCTCACGCAATAGCCGGAAAGTTCGCCACAGAGTCACGGAGCCACAGAGCGAGAGCGGTAATTTCCCGGTCTTTCAAGCCTTTCCTCTGTGGCTCCGTGACTCTGTGGCAATGCTTCTGCCTGAGTCCTATTCATAACGTAACGCTTCAATGGGCGACATCTGGGCTGCGCGCCGCGCCGGATAAACGCCCGCGACAACACCGACCAACGACGAAACCGCGAAACCGAGCAGCGCCACAAATGGGCGCGAGCTAAAGGGCAGCGCCGTCAGCCAGGCAATCGAACGCGCGACCAGCAAACCCGTTGACGTGCCCACTAGGCCACCGAACAGACAGAGCAACACCGTTTCGGCTAGGAATTGCCGCAGCACATCGCGTTGGCGCGCGCCCAGCGCTTTGCGCAAGCCGATCTCGCGCGTGCGTTCGCGCACACTGACCAGCATGATGTTGGTCACGCCCAGTCCGCCGACCGTCAGCGCGATGCCCGAAATCAAAATCGTCGCCAGATAAAACCCGCCGATCACGGCTTGATAAATCGCCAGCGCCGAATCGGAAGTGATGATGAAGAACGTGTCTTCTTCTCCGAAAAGCAAGTGGCGCTGTTTGCGCATCAGCCCGCGCACTTCGTCAATGGCCGAGGCGGCATTCGTCGCCGCGCGTTGCTGGCAATAGATGGTCAGCGCTTGATGCGCGCCGAAACGGTGCAGCAGCGTGGTGAGCGGCAACACAATGAACCGATCTTGTGAGCGTCCAAACAGCGCACCGCGCCGCGCCATCACGCCAATCACAGTGAAAGGTTTGCCCAGCACGCTCAACTCCGCGCCCAGCGGATTGGTGTCGCCGAACAGATCATCCACAATGTCCGCGCCCAACAGGCAAACTGAAGCATGTCCGCTTTCTTCCGAAGCAGTGAAAAAGCGCCCCTGGGCAACTTCGATGCGCTCAATGTCAAACTGGCTGGCGGTCAGGCCGCGCAATTGCACGCTGCCGGTCGTGGTGCCGCGATATTTCAAGCGGCCCGCGAAATTCGCTTCGGCCCCAACCGCGCCGCATTCGCGCGAACTCTCGCGCAGGGCGGCGAAATCCTCATACTCGATGCGCTTCCATTTCGAAGCTTTGATGAAATCGTTGACGTTGAGAATGCTGGCCGGCAGTTGCGAAACCTGAAAGACATCGGGTTGCAAGGTCACAAGCTTGTCGGTGATGTAGCCGCTCGCTCCATCAATCAGCGCGACAATCGCCACCAGCGCGCTGATGCCGACCACGATGCCCAGGATCGCCAGCGCCGAACGCAGCTTGTTGGCGAGCAACGACCTGAGCGCAGTGGCGAGAATTTCGCTTCGATTCATAGCGGTTGGTTGAACGACGATGCGCGTGGTTAGCCGCCATAGCATGCAAGAAAAAGAAGGCTCACCACGAAGAAACGAAGAGGACGAAGAAGCCGCTGGAACCACAGTAAATGCAAGTTCTGCCAGCTCTTCTTCGCTTCGTGTTCTTCGTTGCTTCGTGGTTGCGTTTTCTTGAGGGCTATAACTTGGCGCAGCCCCGATGCTGCCGTATATTACCATCCCGCTTCAGCAGCGCAATTCTGTAGTAAGCGCTGCGCATTCCGCATTCATCATCAAGAGGAGATTTTTACTCGTGGCTATTCGTAATGCAGTCGTACCCGTTGCCGGGCTGGGCACACGTTTGTTGCCCGCGACCAAATCGCAACCCAAAGAAATGCTGCCCGTCGGCAAGAAACCCATCGTCCAATACGTCGTCGAAGAGTTGCACGAAGCCGGCCTCGAACGGCTGTTATTCGTGACCGGGCGCGGCAAACATTCCATCGAAGATCACTTTGACGAAGACCATCAACTCATCCGCGCGTTGCGCGAGACCGGCAAGGAAGACCTGTTGCAGGAACTGGCCTACGAACGCCTCGGCGTGCATTTTCTATACACGCGCCAGAAACAGCAGAAGGGGTTGGGCGACGCGATCCTGTGCGCTGAACATTTCGCCGGAACGGAACCCTTTGTCGTCGCGCTGGGCGATTCGATCATCGGGCGGCACCGGTCATCGCAGGCAGTCGCCAAGCTGGTCAAGGCCTTTGAGGCGCGCAACGCCGATGTCGCCATCGTGGTCGAAGAAGTCCCGCGCGAACAGGTTTCAATGTATGGCATCGTTAGCCCGGCGCATTGGAACGGCCAGAGCGAGGTTTTTGACATCGTTGACTTGGTCGAAAAGCCGAACGTCGCCGATGCGCCCAGCAACATGGCGATTGCGGCGCGTTACGTTTTCTCGCCGAACATCTTCGACGCGATCAAGCGCACGCCCTTTGACCAGCGCGGCGAATTGCAAATCACCGATGCCATTCGGCTGGTGCTGAAAGAGGGTGGCCGCATTATCGGCTTGCGGCTGGGCGCGGATGAGAAACGCTATGACATCGGCAATTTCGAGAGCTACTTCGAAACCTTTGTCGAGTTCGCGCTGACCGATCCCGAATACGGCGCGGCCCTGCGCGCGCGCTTGCCCGAATTGCTCAAAGGAGTCGGTGCATGAGGTTGTTCAAGACCAAAGCCTATGCGCGCGCCGGTTTGATCGGCAATCCCAGCGATGGTTATCACGGCCAAACGATCAGCATCATCGTCAAAAATTTTGCCGCGCAGGTGGTGATTTACGAATGGCCGCAGCTGGAAATCATGCCGACGCGGCAGGATCAATGCCGCTTCGACAGTCTGGACGAGATGCTGCACGACGTGCGGTTGAATGGTTATTACGGCGGCATGCGGTTGATCAAAGCGACGATTAAACGTTTTGCCGAATACTGCGCGGCGCAAAACATCGTGCTGCCGCCGGTCAATTTCTCGTTGCGTTACGAATCGAACATCCCACGCCAGGTGGGCCTGGCCGGTTCGAGCGCGATTGTCACAGCGACAATGCGGGCGCTCTGCCAGTTTTATGACGTGACGATTCCGCGCGAAATCCTGCCCGGCATCATCCTCTCAGTCGAACGCGAAGACCTGGGCATCGGCGCGGGACTGCAAGATCGCGTGGCGCAGGTGTACGAAGGGCTGACGTATATGAATTTCGACAAGGCGTTCATGGCGGCGCACGGCCACGGACAATACGAAGCGCTGGACATCGGCCTGTTGCCGCCGGTTTACATCGCCTATCAAACCGAACTGGCCGAATCGTCAGAGGTCTTCCACAACGACATCCGCAAACGCTACGACAACGGTGAGGCGCTGGTGGTCAACGCGATGCTGACGTTTGCTGAATTGGCGCGTCAGGCGCGCGAATGTTTGCTGACTGGCGATCACGCGGGCGTGGCGGATCTAATGAACAAAAACTTTGATACGCGGCGGACGATTTACAACATCAATCCCAAGCACATTCGCATGGTCGAGTTGGCGCGTTCGCTCGGCGCTTCCGCCAAATTCGCCGGCTCAGGCGGTTCGATCATTGGCACGTACACGGATGAGGTGATGTTTGCGAAATTGAAGCAGGCGTTTGAGGCGGAGCGATGCGCGGTGATTAAGCCGATTGTGGAATGACCCGCTTCCGGCCCGTGCGCTTGGCTGAATTACCATTCGCTGCCGGTGACTAACTGCGCGCTCACTTCATTTGAGGTTTGATTGCCGAAACATAGCCGCACTGGTGTCGTGCCCGCGCTCAGCCCCGGTGGCACCGGCACATTGACCTGCACGCAATCCAACGTGCCATCCGCTTTCAATGACGGCCCCGCGAAATAAGGCGCGCAACCGTAGCCGCCGATTTCGACGCGCAGTTGTTCGCGCGTGACCTCGGCGGGCAAACCGTCTACCCAAAGCGCGAGAAAGGCATGCCGTCCGCTGACGGGGGTTTGCGGTTGGAAGTGAATCGCGTTGGTTGCCGCGCGCAAATGCAAGGACGATTGCGCTTCGGCAGGCCAATCGGCCCAGCGGCGATAGGCTTTGAGCACGTTGCGCGAGAGTTGCGGGCGCAGCGCTTCGACGCGGGCGAACCCGGCGGCGCGCGTCATCTGCAACATGCATGCGCTGTTCGGCCCCCACCAATTGTCGTACTGGCCGCCCAATTCATCCCACTCGTAAAACTCCATGTTCGGGTAGGTGGTGTCGCGCGCATTATCAATGACGTGCGACTCGAGCAGGGCGAATTCGCGCGTCACGGCGCACACGCGTTCGAGCGCCAGCAAGGGATGGCGCAGGTGATAAAGCACGCCCAGAAAGAAAACGATGTCGAAGGTGCCGAGCCGTTGCGGCGTGACTTCGTAAACGCTGAGTTCGTGAAACTGTATGCGTGAGTTGAGGGCCTCGTGCGCGATGAAAAACTTTTCGGGCTGCCAGCAATCCATCGCGACGACTTCGGCCCCGCGCCGCTCGGCCTCGAAGCTGTAAAAGCCGTCCCAGCAGCCGATGTCGAGCACGCGCTTGCCAGTCAAATCGGCGGGCAAATTGAAGCGCGCGAAGTTCTCTTGCAACTCGCCCAGCTTGTGCGCGCCGGGCGTGACAATGCCATTGCCGAGATCAATGCTATGCCACCAGCCGCTGGCGAAATACTCTTCGCGCTGTTCGTCAGCGACTTGGTTGACGATGTCGTAAACAGGGTTTTCAGGAGCGATTGGCATAACGGGTTAGCCTTATTCAACTAGCGAATCAACGGGAAGGAGATTACGGAACAGACGGAAATAACGGAACAGACGGAAGCCAGCCAGCCAAGCCAATTCCGTGTGTTTTGTTATTTCCGTCTGTTCCGTAATCTCTTTTTCTTTCTCGGTTGTACTGCCTCATTTCGCGGCACGCCGCGCCCGCCAGGCTTCGCTCAGCGCTGGAATCGCCGGGATGAGGATGAGGGCGACCACCACCAGCGTAAAGTTGCGTTTGACCACCGGGATATTGCCAAACAAAAAGCCCGCCGAAAGAAAGATGCCCATCCACAAGAGGCTGCCAAAAACGCTGAAGGCCAGGAACTTCGGATAGTTCATGCGCCCGATGCCCGCGACGAACGGCGCAAAGGTGCGGATGATCGGCATGAAGCGCGCGATGATCACCGTCTTGCCGCCGTGCTTTTCATAAAACTGGTGCGTGCGTTCGAGGTGCTGCCGGTTGAGCAGCCGCGATTGCGCGCTGCTGAACACCTTCGGCCCGACGTGATAGCCGATCCAGTAATTCAGGTTGTCGCCGATGATCGCCGCGCCGCAGAGCAGTCCGAAACACCAGACCACATTCAACGCGCCCGTCGCCGCCAACGCGCCCGTCGCAAACAGCAGCGAATCGCCCGGTAAAAACGGCGTCACCACCAGCCCCGTCTCGCAAAAGATAATCAAAAACAAAATGCCATACGTCCACGCGCCGTATTGCGTGACCAGATCCACCAGGTGCTTGTCGAGGTGCAGGATGATGTCAATGAAGTGTTTGATGAGTTCCATAAATCAGTGGTCAGTGGTCAGTGATCAGTGATCAGTGATCAGTGGTCAGTGGTCAGTGGCAAGCCGGAATGGCTAATCACTGACCACTGACCACCGACCACTTTCATTGCTGCCAGCCGTGTCTGCCGATCAGTTTGACGAATTGGCAGGGGCCACAATCTTCGGTTGTTGCGCCGGAATCGGTACGGGTGAGGCGCAACAGGCGTTGTTCTTTTTCGGTGCCGACGGGGATGACCAGATGGCCGCCGAGCGTGAGTTGATTGAGCAGTGGGGGCGGCACGTCGGGTGAACCGGCGGCGACGAGAATGCCTCGGTAAGGCGCGAACTCGCTCCAGCCGATGGTGCCATCGAACCATTTGATCGTGGCGTTGTTGAGACCCAGGCTGCGCACTAGCGTTTGCGCCGGGCGCGCCAGTTCGGTCAGGCGTTCGAGCGCGAAAACCTGCCCAGCGACCAGGGCCAGCACGGCGGTTTGATAGCCGGAGCCTGCGCCGATTTCCAAGACGCGGTCGTCTTTGCCGACTTCCAGCAATTCGGTTTCGCGCGCGACCATGTACGGTTGCGAGATCGTTTGCAGGCTGCCAATCGGCAGCGCGTGATCGCCATAGGCGTTGTGGCGCATGGGCTCCGGCACAAAGAGATGACGCGGGACGATAGACATCGCCGCCAGCACGCGCTCATCGCGGATGCCGCGTTTGCGCAGCAGCGCCACCATCTCGGCCCGTTGGCGCGCGTAGGCGGGCGTGTCTTGTGTTGGGGTTAGTTTGAGGGGCTGCGTCAGCCGCGCGTCCGTCATGCAAGCATCCAATCCCGCAATTTTTCCAGAGCCTTTTGATCGGTCAATTCGACGCGCAGCGGGGTGATCGAAACCAGGCCCTCTTTGATGGCGGCGTAATCGCTGTTGGGCTCTACTTGTGCGGCATAAATCTGCGCGCCGATCCAGTAATACTGCTTGCCGCGCGGATCAACGCCTTCGACGATGTGCGCCTGGGCGCCGCGAATGCCTTGCTGCGTCCAGCGCACGCCGCGAATTTCACCGGGCGGTACGTTGACGTTGAGCAAAGTGCCGTCGGGGATGCCCTCCTGCAAAACCTTGCCCGCCAAACGGGCAGCCAGCGCCGCGGCGTGCGAGAAATCGCGTTCATCGCGTTGCGTCATGCTGACGGCTATCGAAGGGACGCCGAAGATGACGCCTTCCATCGCGCCCGCGACGGTGCCCGAATAGGTCACGTCATCGCCCAGATTCGCGCCGTGATTGATGCCCGAAACAACCAAGTCGGGCCGGTTGTCTTTGAGGATCGTCATCAGCGCCAGCACCACGCAATCGGTGGGCGTGCCGTCCACGTTATAACGGCGTTCGCCCAACTGGCGCACGCGCAAGGGCCGCGTGAGCGTCAGCGAATGTGATGAGGCGCTTTGTTCTGAGGCCGGGGCGACGATGGTGACTTCGCCAACCGCTGCGAGCGCGCCGGCGAGGGCAGCGATGCCTTCGGAGAAATAACCGTCGTCGTTGGTCACTAAAATTCTGGGCATAGGTGCTCTCAGGGGTAAAACTTCAGGTCAAACGAAGCGCGCATCATCGCTTATCGAATGCGGGCATGGCAACCGCCAGCTTGCTTGAAACAGTATCGCGCGCGTGAGCAAGCGGCAGCTTTGCTTGAAGCAGTACCGCGCGCGTGAGCAAGCGGCAGCTTCATTTTCGCGTAATAGGTATATGGGCCAAACGCCGCTTGCTCACGCGCGCGGTACGGCTTCAGCTTTCCCTACGGTTTCTACGGCGTTTCGCGGTTGCATCCGATATAATCGCCACCGCTTATGAACGACGCGCCTGTTTCCTCCAATTCAATGCCTCCCGCGCAATCATTGCAACGCAGCGTGCTGCAAATTCTGCTGCTCGTTTTGGCGGCGGTGCTGGTGCTCTGGCTGCTTTACGCCTTGCGCAAGATCATCCTGCTGCTGATCTTCACGGTGCTATTTTGTTACCTGATCGCGCCGCTGGTGAACGTGTTGGTCGGACCGCGCCGCTTTGGCCCGATTGTCTGGCGGGTGCCACGGGCGATGGCGATTTTTGCCGTTTACGTGCTGTTGTTTTATGGCGCAGTCCAGGCGATTGATTGGCTGGCGCCGCTGCTTTCCGACCAGCTTGGCGCGCTGGCCGAGAACGCGCCGGCCTATCTCAAACAACTCGACCAATACAGTCAATGGCTGGCGCGCTTGCCGGGGCGCTATCGCTTGCCGCTGCGCTGGCAGCAGGAATTCAACGACTGGCTGGCAGTTGCTACAACCAACGTGGTGGATTGGTTGCAATCCTTTGCGCTCAGCACTGTCAGCCTGACGCTCTATCTGGATTGGCTGGTGTTGATTCCGGTGCTGGGCTTTTTCTTTTTGAAAGATGGCCGGCACTTTCGCCAACACTTCCTGGCCGCGCTGCCCAAAGCTGATATGCGCGTGCGCGTAGCCGATTTCTTGCAAGACGTGAGCGAAACGCTGGCGGCCTACATTCGCGCGCAGTTGCTGGCCTGTTTGTTGATTGGCGTCATTGTCGGCACGGGCTTGCGATTGCTGGGTGCATCGTATCCGCTAGTGCTAGGTGTCGCCGCCGGACTGCTGGAATTTATCCCCATCGTAGGGCCAGTCATTATCGGAGCGATTTCTGTGCTGGTGGCGAGCTTTGCTTCGTTGAAAATCGCGGGCGCAGTGCTGGTCTTTTTGGTGATCTTGCGCTTGATTCACGATTACGTGGTGTATCCGCGCCTGATTGCGCGCGGCGTCGAATTGCATCCCGTGCTGGTCATTCTGGCGGTGATTTGCGGCGCGGAATTGGGCGGCTTGACCGGCGTGGTTTTGGGCGTGCCGGTGATGGCGCTGTTGTTGGTCTGTTTTCGGCATTGGCGTGAATTGCAGGTGGGGCGGATTGTTGCTGCGGATGAAGCGACGGCCACGGGCGAATATGAGTTGGTGAGCAGCTTGCGCGAACCGTGAGGCAGGCAGGCGCACGGTAGTTTTTGCTTGAGCCTGATGTGCGGCATGAATTAGATTGCCGGTCATAGACAGCAAGCGACCAGCGACACGAGCACCAGAACGCAGCAGCTTCAAAACCAAACGAAGGAGACTGGGAAATTCATGGCTGAAGTACAGGCGCACCCGGAGGAGCCGATTCATGGCTTGGTGAGTGATCGGTATTGTCTGTTTGAAGTGATTCTGCCGCGCATCCAAACAATGCGCGTGCTCTTGGTCAACAACCTCATCATCGAAGAGGCGCAGTATTCTGACACCGCCCGCCGTCAAAAAGATTTCAACGCCAAACGCTGGGCCGACCTCGAACGCAAGATTTCAGGCATGGCGCTCGCCAACATCGCAGGCAACGTGCAGCGGCTGGTGCAACGGCCCATTGTTCACACCGTGCATCTGGCGGATTTGAATGATACGACTGTGGCCGCGTTCGATCCCGACGCGATTGTGTTGAGCGGCACCTTGCGCGATTTCGATTTCTATCACCCCGAACTGCTGGCGGGCTTCCAGCAGTTCATCCGCCACACGCACGTGCCGGTGCTGGGCATTTGCGGCGGACATCAACTGGTCGGCCAGGCCTTTGGCGCGGAAATCACCACGATTGACGGCAAGCCGCCCGCCACGCGCCGCCAGGGGCGTTTGATTGAATATCAATATCGCTTCGTCAAGATTACCGACATCCACGACCCGATCTTTGCGGGCATCGAAGACCGGCCACATAAGTCGTCGGCGCACCTCTGGCAGAAATACACCGAACGCCGCCAACTGTTGCGCGTCTGGCAAAATCACGGCTTGGAAATTGACCGCCTGCCCACGGGCTTCAAACATCTGGCGCGCGGCTATCTGTCCGAATACCAAATGATCGTCAAACGCACGGCGGAGCAGTTGATTTACGCCGTGCAATTCCACCTGGAAAAGTCCTTTCAGGATTGGCAGGCCGACAATTACTGGGAGCATCGCAACGAAAGCCGCGACGGGCGGCTGCTCTTCGGCAACTTCCTGATCGAAGCCCTGAAGTATCGCGGCAAAGGCGAGCAACTGGTCAAAGGCAAACTGGAACCACTCCCTGTAGGCACGAAAGCCAAGACGGCTACGGCGGCAGGCGGCGGGAGCAGCGTACCCGCAACTGGGTTTTGACAAGTGCAGGGAACTGAACTGAGCCGCGCGCAGCGCGCCAATACAGTACGGGGAGCGTCAGCGACCTGAACCTGGGCGAGCGGATTGCTGACGGGTACAATGAACCCTGATGACCTGGGTTGCCGAGGCGCAGGTCACTCACGTTCCCCGTACCGTTTTGGCGCGCTGCGCGCATGATGAACTAACGATGAACACAAGCGAAATCCAGATCAAAGTGCTCCTCTTTGGCGCCTGCCGCGAAGCCGCCGGGCAGGAAGAATTGGCGTGCACCGTTCCGGCCCCGGCCACCGTCGCCGCTGCCTGGGCGCAGCTCAAACAGCTTCATCCGGTGCTGGCGGGCTTTGAACGCAGCGCGCTGTTTGCTGTGAACGAAGAGCATGCGCGGCAAGATCAGGGCTTGCAGGATGGGGATACGGTAGCGGTGTTTCCGCCAGTGTCGGGTGGGTGAAGAGCGGGAGCAGTTGAAGTTATGCGCTACGCGATGATTATTGAAAAAGGGGAGCGAAACTATTCGGCTTATCTGCCTGACTTGCCAGGTTGCATTGCCACTGGAAAAACGCTGGCCGAAGTGGCGCAGCAAATGCAGGATGCGATTGAATTACATCTACGTGGCTTGCGTGAAGATGGGTTGCCAAACCCAGAGCCAACAAGTTTGGTGGAGTATGTGGAAGCAGCCTAAAGGGCTGGCTGATTTTCCGCCACATGGTAGTAGAGGCTTTAACGGTGCTATCAAATCCTAGTTCAGATTAGAGGGTCTTCCATGGAAATGTCGGGATACATTGCGCTGCTGGTAGCAATTATTGTCAGTCGAATCATCAATGAGCGGGGCTACCGGAGGCTTTCTGCCGACGAGAAAGTGCGGTTGATGGATGGCTTCTCGGCGGCTCGTGCGTATTCTTTGATCCCGCTGGTGATTTTGATCCTTGCTTTCTATTTGATGATGACGCAAACAAGTTTTGACCCGAAGGTAGTCAGCGTTGGTTACTTCACGTTGCTGATTGGCTATGTCATCGTTCGTGCTGTACTGAACCAGCGAAGGATGAAGACATTGCAACTGCCATTGGTGTATCAGAAGTACTTCACTCTGTCGCAGGTTCTTTCAATGCTTGGTGTCGCGTGGTTCTTTTTCACTATGTTGTATGGGCGCCGCATGACTTAGTCCCAGGCCGAACAAGGTGCCAATGCTTATTTTATGAACGAAGACATTTTCGAAATTACCCGCGACCCCATAGACAAACGCGCCCTCAAACAACGCCTGCTCACCGGCGCGGCGGGCGCGGTCGTCGCCGTTGCCGTCACAGAAACATGCTTGTTACACTCGGCGCGTGGAATACACGATTGACTATTACAGCGAGCGCGTCCAGGAAGCGATCTTCGCCCTGCCGGATACGCTCGCGGCGCGCTATGTCGTGCTCACGCGCCGGATGGTTGCCGTCGGGCCAAAGCTTGGACAGCCGCACACGGAGGCTTTCAGCGATGGCTTATTTGAATTGCGGTTGAAGGGCGCAGAGGGCATCGCCCGCGTTTTTTTCTGCACGCTCGTGGGGCGGCGCATCGTGATGCTCCACGCGTTCGTCAAGAAGACACAAAAGACGCCGCAGCGCGAACTCGACATTGCCCGGAAGCGAATGAAAGAGGTGAAACATGCAAACTCATGAACAAGTCATCGAAAAGCTGCTGCGCCGCCCCGGCGTGCGCAAGGAAGTGGCCCGGATCGAACATGAGGAAGGCGCTTTGCTCGATCTGCTACTCAAGGCGCGGCACGATGCGGGTCTTACGCAAGCACAGGTCGCCGAGCGTATGGGTACGCAGCCCCCCGCCGTGGCCCGTCTTGAACGCGCGCTGGCCACTGGCAAGCGCTCCCCATCCATTGCCATGCTGCGCAAATACGCCCAGGCTTGCGGCCGGCGTCTGGTGCTGGAACTCGCGTAGTACGGCGCTGCTAACCTTAGAAGATCATCCTGTTCGGCTCGTATGCCTAGGGGCAGCCGCACGTGGATTCGGAGACTGATTTGCGCGAGTTGCCGGGAGATGGAAAGGTTTTATATGAAAGTTGTTACGGCGGAATGGATTGCCAAGGCAGAGGAGGATTTTACGTCGGCACAACGGACTCTGCGAGCGCGTAAATATATCAACTCCGAATTGGCCTGCTTTCTCGCACACGAGTCAGCGGAGAAATATCTGAAGGCACGCTTACACGAAGACGGCATCGTGTTTGAGAAAACGCTCGCCTGGAAAAAGACGGTCAAACTTGCGGTGGGGTTAGCGCCGAAATGGAAGGTGTTGCAACCGGAGTTGGCACAACTAGGCCCGTACACCCAAGATTATCTATACCCTGGCAAGGAGGCTAGTCAGCCTGAAGCGCGTCAGGCTGTTGAAAATTGCCGCCGAGTACGTCAGGTAATTCGCACGGCGTTTGGCTTGCCGGTTTGAGGACAAGCGATGAACGAAGACATTTTTGAAATTACCCGCGACCCCATAGACAAACGCGCCCTCGAACAACGCCTGCTCACGGGCGCGGCGGGCGCGGTCGTCACCTTTGACGGCACGGTGCGCAACCAGACCAAAGGCCGCCCCGTGGTCGAATTGCAGTACGAAGCCTATCCGCCGATGGCCGTCAAAGAGATGCGCAAGGTCGGCGACGAAATGCGTGCGCGCTGGCCCGACATTGCGGGCATCGGCATCGTCCACCGCTTCGGCCCGCTGGCGGTGACTGAATCGAGCATCGTCATCGTGGTGACTTCGCCGCACCGCAAAGTCGCGTTCGAGGCGTGTCATTACGCGATTGATCGCGTCAAACAGACCGTGCCGATTTGGAAGAAAGAGATTTTCGAGGACGGCGAAGCGTGGGTCGAAGGACAACGACCAGAGTAAAGCAAAAGGCAAAAGGCAAAAATCAAAAGTGCGGCACTTCATTTTTCGGTAGTGGCTCAAAGTGGAGAGGTCTGGCCGCGGATGAACGCTGGAAAACGCGGATCAGACCTGTTAGCCAATTCAATTGATCTGCGTTGGTCGGCGTTGATCTGCGGCGTGGCTCTCTCCCCATTGACCCACTACCCATTTTTCAAATGAAAAGAAGAGATGCCGTTATTTTTGCCTTTTGATTTTTGCCTTTTGATTTCAAAAGAACAAAGACCGCACTACCCAAGGCATCACGGTTCGCAAGGGCAGCGCGGTCTTTGTTTTTGGAGGAACCTACATTGCAATGGCCGAGGCCAGTCAGACCATCGCACGGCGTTCCACCTAGCAGCCTAGCAAAGCTGCATCTCGATGATGGGGACGGAAGACCGCTCAACACACGGCACCACGGTTCAATAGTGCTGAGCGGTCTTCGCGTTGGGGCGAACTTGGAGAAAGTCTGGATAAGTCTGGGAAAGTCCTGCGCGCAAGGCGTAGTAAGCTTTCGAGACTTCACAGGACTTCATCGAGACTTTGCGGAACTCAGCAGAGTCCACGCCTAACAAGTCGGAGGAAAGACCGGCACGATTAGGTTGGGTGCATTTACAGTGCCGGCATTCGCGTCGTTGAAGGTCAGTTTATGCAGGTTGTGGCCGCCGTTGAAGGCGTTCGCCACCGCACCCGTTTCGGGATGGTAGTTGAAGACGGCGCCAAGCAGGCCGCCGGTCGTATCCGTTGAAGAAAGCTTCAGCCAGCCGCTACGGCCCGCCGGGATGATCGTTTCAAAGCGCGGCGTCAAACGCGGCGTGGTGTTCGTCAGTTCCGTGCGCGTCTGGCAGGCGCCTGCGTCAATCGAAAAGCTGTAGCCGTGTTCGGCATCGTCATACAGGACGCCAAAGAGTTTGTTGATCGTCGCGGCGGCGAATGAAAGATTACCACCAATGCGATTGACGACGAGCAGCGTGCTGTTGCCGGTCGGGCGGTCGGCGATGTTGTCTGCCGCCAGCGTGCGCGGCAGCAGGTTGTAACTGCCAGGGCGGCTCGAGGCATCGAACCAGAGCGTGGCGCTTGGTGAAGCGGCGTCGCATTCGGCTACGCCGCCGTATTGCGCCGCAAAGGACTCGGCCAGCAGATTGCCGAAATGGCCCGAAGGCAGTTTGCAGAATTCGTCGCCGATCAGGTAGTTGAAACTGAGCGGACAGCCGGTGCGTTCGTCCACCGCCAACGCGACTAAATATCCGGTGACACCTGGGTCTACGTCAGACATCAGAAAGGTGACGGTTTGACTAGGCGTCAGGCACAGATAGGAATCCGCTACGCCGCAGTTTGCGCCGTCTACGAAAAACAAATGGACATAGGCTTGCGCGAGTTGATTGACGTTGGTCACACTGATGCGCGTATTGATTGCGTTGAATTCGGTGCTGCTAGACGAATAGATGTTATAGACCAGCAACGAACCGGCTTTTTGATCACTGACCACAGCAACATTGGGATACGGCGCGCCAGGCTCGGCGGCCAGAGTCGAAAGGGCTAGTAAGGGTGAGAGTACTAGAACGTGCAGCAGGTGTTTGTGTGTAGTACGCATTGCCAGTTCCCTACAGCCTCTGTCGGGCTGTTCTTGGGCATTGTGTTGATTGGGTCGTGGGCTGCGTTGATGTGGGGATGATGAGTCGCGTTGAAGCTTAGGTCGCCTTGAAGTGTAAGCGGGCGGGAAACATTACGGGGGCAGCGGCAAAGAACCTTGGAGCACTGAGACGGTACCGCGCGCGTGAGCAAGCGGCGCAAGCACGAGACACTTAATGGCTGAGGCTCTCAACGTCCGCTTGCTCACGCGCGCGGTACCGTCTCAATCTTTTCTTGCGAGGCTTGGCAGTGCTTCGTATGATGCGAGCAGCTTTTGGCTGAATTCAAAGATGCAGTAACCAAAATGTAGCAACCAAAATGTAGCAACAGGGAGATGTACAGCGATGGCACTGATTCGATTTACCGCCAACCACCAAGACCTCTCGACAGATCGCGGTTATCAATTCAAATTTTTCTGCGACAAATGCAATAACGGCTATATGACGCGCTTTCAGACTTCGATGACGGGCATCGCGGGTGACATCATGCGCGGCGTCGGCAATGTGCTGGGGGGCATTTGGTCGAATGTCGGCAACAGTACCTATGACATCCAGCGCGCCGTTGGCGGCCAGCAGCACGACAATGCTTTTGCCGAAGCGGTCGAAGAAGCCAAGCAGCACTTTCATCAATGCACACGGTGCGGTCACTGGGTCTGTCCCGATGTGTGCTGGAATGCCGCCGCCAATCTTTGCGAAGGCTGCGCGCCGAATTACGAAGAGGAGTTTGCCGCGCAACACGCTGCGGCCAAGGCTGAAGCGGCGCGCCAGCAACTTTACAACCGCGCCCAACAAACTGATTACGCATCACAAACCGAGATGAGCGCGGGGCATGTTTACGGAGCGCCCGCGCGTCCGGCAGTCAATCCGGTCACTAATGCCGCCAACGCGCCCTCAATCATCGGCGTGTCTTGCATGCAATGCGGCACGACTTCCAACAGCAAGTTCTGCCCGGAATGCGGGACGCCGATGAACGCCAAGCTGTCGTGCAAGGCTTGCGGAACTGAGATGGAAGGGAAGCCGAAGTTTTGCAAAGAGTGCGGGGCGAAGATTGAGTATCAGTCGTAATCCGCGATAACCGCGATAAGAGGGCATTGCGCCGCAGATGAACGCCAATAAGCAGATTTATTCGCTTCTCTCAGCGTTTAGCTGCGGCAGCGTTGGAAACTATTCCGCCGGTGGCTGCCATTTGGGGTGATTGCCATCGGCCAGCCGTTTTGTTTGGCCGTTCGTGTCGGAGAGCACGATCTCACTGCCATCGTCATAGGCCAGCAGGTTATTCAGGCCGTTCCATTCCAAGGGCAGCGAAATCATCATATCAATCGAGAGTTGCAACTGCGGCCCGCCCCAACGATCTACCAGAAAGAGCCTGCCGTAGCAAAGACCTATCTCTGAACAGGATTGCGACGGGTTGAAAATGATATAGCGGCTATCGGGCGACCAGGTAGCTTCCAAAATGTTGCGGCCACCCATCGTCTCTGCCGACGGTTCGAAGCCATACAACACGCTTAAATTCGAGACTTGCCATTTGCGGCCGGTTTCAATCTCGGCGACAAACAATTCCTCGCCACTGCCGACGACTTCCTTGAAAAGCACGAATTGCGTGTCCGGTGAAACAGACATTTCGCCGACCTGGCGAATGATAGGAGCAGTGGCCGAAGCCAGGGCATTATATTCATCCACGGCCAATTCACGGGCTTCGCGTTCGCCGATGGTGACGGCGTACACGCGCGCTTGCGAATCGGCGTCCAGCGCGTGCACGACCAGCGTGCGTTTATCCCGCCCCATTTCCAAGCGGTCAATCGTGATTCCGGCGGGCGCCGTCAATTCGCCGCCGCTGGCCAGATTGCCCGTTTCGATAGCCACATCATAAAAATGGTGGCCGATGGCATAGTAACAACGCTTGCCATCAGGCGACCAGAGAAAATCCTGGATGGTCGCACCGGCAGGCGCGCTGGCGATTTGGCGTAACCCGGTTCCGTCCGCATGCATCGCCCAGAGATTGCCTTCATAC
>JACPYM010000126.1 GCA_016196035.1 Acidobacteriota bacterium
AACACCATCACCAGCATTCAATGGGGGGCAGGCTATGCGCCGTATTTCGACACGCCTGTCCCGGCGGATTATGACGGCGACGGCAAAGCGGACTTGGCGATCTGGCGCGGCGCGGATTCGATCTGGTACATCCGCAAGTCATCGGATGGCGGGTTCATCCTCGACCTGTGGGGCGCGAATTATGCGCCCTACTTCGATGTGCCGACGCCGGGTGATTATGACGGCGATGGCAAGGCGGATCTTGCGGTGTGGCGGCGCTCGGGGACGTGGTTCGTCAAGCGCAGCACAGACGGTTCGTTCCTGATCCAAAACCAGGGACAAAGCGGCGACGTGCCGGTGCCGGCGTATGGTGTGCGCTGAGCAGGGTGGCGCTGCTTGCATCACAAACTGAATTTGCCTGTGCCCAATTCAGCTTGCGGTGGTGGTGGTTCAGTGACGCTCTTGTCTTTGGCTGTCAGGATCAAAAACAACGGGAGTGCGGATGACCGGGGCGGCCCTTTTGTCGGGGCCAATCCGGTCATCCGCACTCCCGCTGTTTATTGACAGGGGCGCGGCCTCTGTCATCGCTGACGTGAACGGTTCAGGTTATTTCACGACGGGTGTATCACCGGCTTGTCCGTGCGCCTGAATCAGGAACGCGCCATTCGTGCTGCGAATGACATACCAGGTGCCATTGCCGGGCCGCCAGACAGCGATGTCGGTCTTGCCATCGCCGTCGTAATCGCCCGGCACCGGTATATCGCCCAGTGCGGCGCTGCCCCATTGTGTCACTTGGAACTGGCCGTTGCTGCTCTTGAGCACGTACCAATTGCCATCGCCAGGACGCCAGACGGCGAAATCAGCCTTGCCATCGCCGTCATAATCGCCCGGCACGGGCACGTCGGTTCCCACCCCCCAGGCTTGTATCAACGCTTGTCCGTCGGAACTCTTGCGCACGAACCAGACGCCGGTTTGCCGCCGGAAGATGGCAATGTCGGTTTTGCCGTCACCGTCGTAATCCGCCGGCACCGCCACATCGTTGAAGGGCGCATTCGGACTGCCCCAGGATTGCACGATGAATTGACCGTCAGAGCTTTTCAAGATGTACCAGTTGCCATCCGAGGGCCGCCAGACGGCCAGATCGGTCTTGCCATCGCCGTCATAATCGCCGGGCACCGGGATGTCTGTGCCGACACCCCAGGCTTGCGTCAGGATTTGCGCGCTGCCGCTTTTGACGATGTACCAGACACCATCCGAACGACGGAAAACGGCGACATCCACTTTGCCATCGCCGTCGTAATCGCCCGGCACCGGCACATCGTTGAACGGCGCATTGCTGGTGCCCCAGTTGATGCTCGACAACGTGCCGTTCCCGCTGCGAATCGTCAGCCAGGTGCCCACCGGCCCACGCCACACGGTGAGATCGGTTTTGCCGTCGCCATCGTAATCGCCCTGCACCGCGCGCGAATTGACCAGCAACGTATAGCTGCGGCTGCCCACACAGCCATTGCCATCGGTCGCCGTCACCGTCAATGGGAAGCCGCCCGGTTGCGTGGGCGTGCCGCTCAACACACCGGCATTGAAACTCAATCCGGTCGGCAACGTGCCGGTCAACACAAAAGTATAAGGATCAATCCCGCCGGTGCCGGTGAAGGTGAGCGCCGGATAAAGTTGCCCCGGACGCCCGGCGGGCAAGGTGGCCGGATTCACCGTGATCGGCGCACAGGCCGCCACCGCGTAACTGTGCGTCACCATGCAACCACCCGCATCGGTCACTTTGACGGCAAAGGTGAAGTTGCCCACGGCGCTGGGAGTCCCGCTCAACACACCCGCCGGCGTCAGCGTCAGCCCCGTCGGCAATGTGCCGCCGTTTTGACTGAACGTGTAAGGCGCATTGCCGCCACTCGCCGTAAACGTCTGGCTGTACGACTGGCCGACGGAAGCCTGCGGCAACGCTTCGGGGTTGAGCGTGATCAATTGGCAGGTGATCGTCAGCGTGTAACTGCGCGTGCCGCTGCAACCATTCGAGTCGGTCGCCTTCAACGTGAAGCCGAAACTGCCCAACGTCGTGGGAGTCCCATTGAGTACGCCGCCTGAAGACAGCGCGATGCCCGGCGGCAGGCTGCCCGCGCTCACGCTGAAGTTATACGGCGCGGCGCCGCCATCCGCGAGGATCGAATGGATGTAAGTCTGTCCCACCGGCGCGGGCGCGAGGATCTGCGGGTTAAACGTGATCGTCGGGCACGCGCCAATCGCCAAGGTGTAGGGGCGCGTGTTGAAACAGCCATTCGCGTCGGTCGCTTTGACGGCGAAAGTGAAATTGCCCTGCTCAGCCGTTGTGCCGGACAAGACGCCCGCCGCCGACAAGCTCAATCCCACCGGCAACGCGCCGCTATCCAACGCGAAGCTGTATGGCGCAACGCCGCCACTGGCCGTCAGCGTTTGGCTGTATGCCACATTGGGCGCACCGGCAGGCAGCGTTGCCGGCGTGATCGTCAAGTTCGGGCAAGACGCCAGAAAGACGTAGGCCGCGCCTTGATCAAGGCTGGCGTTGATGTCTTTCAACCAGGAACCGACCACGGCATATTGCGCGCTGAGCGCGACGGCGATGCCGGTTTGATCGTCCGCCGCGCCGTCATTGGCTTTGAGCTTGGTCTGTTGAAACCAATTCGTGCCCGCGCGCACGAATTCATACGCCGAGCCTTGATCATTGATCTCTTCGCTGAACCCCAGATTATCAAAGGGCGCGCCCAGCAACGCCGTCTCGCCGATCAGCGCCACGGACGAAGCAAAGCCGTCATCCGCCGCGCCATCGTTGGCAATCAATTGCGCCTGCTCAGCCCAAGTCGTGCCGCTGCGCGTAAAAACGAAACCTGCGCCCTGATGCGCGGCCAGCGCGTTGGGCGCGCCGATGAGCGCCGTGTCGGCATTCAACGCCACCGCGTTGCCGAAGCGGTCATTCGCCGCCAGCGTGTTGTTGGTGAATTGTTGCTGGAACATCCACGTCGTGCCATCAGTCGTGAAGACATACGCCACGCCTTTGCCGCTCGCGCGTCCGGGCACGCCGATCAGCGCGGTATTGCCGTTGAGTGCCACGCCGTAGCCGAATTCATCCAGCGCCACGCCATCGCTCACCACACCATTCGTCGCCGTCAGCCGCGTCTGTTGCGTCCAGGTGCCAGCCGCGCGTTTGAAAACATAAGCCGCGCCCTGATCCGCATTCGCGCCGATGTCTTTTAACGAAGCGCCCACCAGCACCAGGTCGCCGACCAGCGAAACCGCATTGCCGAACCGATCATTCGCCTGCGGATCGTTGGGCACCAGCTTTTGCTCAAAGGCCCAGACCGTGCCCGTGCGCCGGAACACATACACCGAACCGGCATTGCTGCCCGCCGGTTTGTCATCAAAAGCGGCTCCGACCGCGATGACATCGCCGTCAATCGCGACGGACTGACCAAAGCTGTCACCGCCTAAACCATCGGGCGCGAGCAATTGCGCCTCTTGCGCCCAAGTCGCGCCACTGCGGCGGAAAACATACGCCGAACCCTGATTGGCGTTCGCGCCGATATTGTCGCCCGGCGCGCCGGCCACGACGGTATCGCCGCTGATCGCCACCGAACGGCCCAATTGATCGCTGCCTTCGCCATCGTTGGCAATCAGCCGCGCCTGTTGCACAAAACCATTGAGTTGCAAGGGCGCCTGGTCAAACCCCAATACGCGCGTCAACCCGCACAAAGCCCCCCAGAGCAAAGCCGTACAGAGCGCGAAGGCGAAAATGCGTTTGGTAAACTTGAATGATGAACGTGAACCTGCGGGGCTTGCTTGAAAAGAGGAAAACAAGCGCGAATCAAACATGGGTGATACATCCTTTCTGGACTTCAAATGGGGGCACAGGTTCGGAGGTGGGCACTGGCAAAGTAACAGAAAGAATGAACCGCGCAAAGCTGCAAAACATTAAAATTGACGGGCCTAAAATCAAATGTCGAATCGAAGTTCCCACCTGGGTACGCACCGCTTCCAGCGTGCAGGCTTGGACCAGGACGGATTGACGCTGAAGCAAAAAACCTCCGGTATGCTCGCGTCTTCTGCCTAGTCTGTACGCTGGAAGCGGTGCGTACCCAGAAAGACCAACGGCGCGCCTTCAGACTGAAGGCGCGCCGCCGTTGGCAAAGTTGATGGTGATTCTGCTCTAGCGCTCCTGCTGACCTTTCAGCTTGCGCAGATACGCCCCATCAACACCATGAATGCGCAGCTTGAGCAGATCATCCAGCGTCAAATTGTTGTAACCCTGAGCGCGCATTTCTTTGACGAACTTTTCATTGACGCCGTGAATGCGCAGCGCAATCAGCGTATCCACCGGAATGCGGCTATAACCAAGTTCATTCATCTCTTTGACGAATTGCGCATCGGCGCCGTGAATGCGCAACGCCACCAGTTTGTCGAAGGGCACGTTGTCATAGCCCATCTCTTTGACGCCGCGAATGAACTCTTCGTTGATGTTGTGAATGCGCATCGTCAGCAACTTGTCCGCCGACAGATCGCCGTAGCCCAGCGCCTTCGCCTTTTGAATGAACTCAGGGCTTACATTGTGAATACGAAAGGCCAGCAGCTTATCGGCAGGCAGATTGCTATAGCCAGCCGCAGCCAATCCGCGAATGAACTCGCCGTTGACCCGGTGAATGCCGAACGCGATCAGTTTGTCGAGCGACAGTTTGTCATAGCCAAACGATTTCAATTCGTTGATGAATTGCAACCCGACATTGTGCAGCGCCAGCGTAAAGAGCTTCTCGGTGGGAATCGTTTCGTAGCCCAGAGCGCGCATCGAACTGATAAAGCCGCTGTTCGCCGTGAAGCGGAATTCGCCGACGCCACGCCCTTCGCTAAATAGGCCGCTGAAAACGACCGTGCCCGCATCGCGCGCCAGTGTGAATTGGGTGTTGCCGCCCGCATTCGGGTTGAGACCGCTGAACTCTTCCAGGCGGAAGTTGTCGCTGCTCATGTTGTACCCGCCGTTGCGCTCGTTTTTGTTGAGGTTGAGCGTTAGCCAGAGCCGCGGCCCGTTGTCAGTCTGTTTTACTTTGGCCGTCCAATCGCCCGTGAGTGTTTCCTGCGCTGCCGTGATGACCGGCGCAGTGCGCGTCAAACCAAAGGCCAGCGCGGCCAGCGCCAGCGTCAAAGCAGTAATCAGCAAGGATCGTTTCATCATCAGCCCCTCTCGTTGTTGTTGAGTGTTTCTCTCAAGTGAGCGCAAACAGCCGGACAGATGAGCACGTCACTGCCGCAAGTAAAGCCCGGCTGCTTGCGCCGCCTGCTCTTCAGCGACTGCCTTTGAGCAAGATGTCGTCAATGCCGTGAATGCGCATCTCGATCATTTGATTGACCGAAACGTTTTTCAATCCAGCAGCGCGCAGCTTCTTGACGTAATCCGCCGTGACACCGTGGATGCGCATTTGAATCAACTGGTCTATCGTCAGATTCTCAAATCCCAACCCGCGCATCTCGCGCACAAAGGCTTCGTCAACACCGTGCAAGCTCATCTGCGACAGTTTGCGCAACGGCACATTGTCAAAACCGAGCGCCTTGATGCGGCGGGCGTAATCGGGCGACATCCCAGAAACGCGGAGTTGTTGCAGGTCGTTGACCGAAAGCTTTTCAGCGCTCAGGGCCTGCACCTCTTTGATGTAGGCTTCGCTGACATCGTGGATGCGCAGCGCGGTCAGTTGCTCTGGCGTCAGGTTGTCGTAGCCGTTCCGCCGCAACATCGCAATGTATTCCGGCGTCACTCCGTGCAGCCGCATTTGAGATAACCGGTTGAGCGTGAGGTTTTCAAAGCCAGCCTGCTTCAACGCTGCAATGTATTCAGGGGTCACCCCAGCCACACGCAATTGCACCAAGTCTTTGGCCGTGGCTTTATCAAAACCCCAACCGCGCACTTCTTTCACAAAAGCTTCGTCAATGCCGTGCGTGCGGAACTCTATCGCTTGACGCACGCTGAAATTCTCGAACCCGGCACGCTTCATCGCTTCGATGTATTCCGGCGTGACGTTATGAATTCTCATTTGGATGATCTGGTCAACATTTAACTCCCCACTCTGACCGCTGCCCTGCCCAGTGCCTTGGCCCTGGTTTTGCAGGCCGCCCACACTGTTCTTAATTCCGTCGCTAATACCGCGCCCAATGCCTTGACCTATACCTTGCCCGATGCCGCCGCCAATTCCTTGCCCGATTCCAACGCCAATACCTTGCCCGATACCTTGCCCGATTCCAACGCCAATACCTTGCCCGATACCTTGCCCGATTCCAACGCCAATACCTTGCCTGATTCCAACGCCAATACCTTGCCCGATACCTTGCCCGATGCCTTGCCCGATGCCTTCTTTAATGGATTGCTTGAGGCCTTCTTTGATTCCTTGCTTGATGGCTTGCCTGATTTCAGGCGCCGGCTGGCCCGGCGGATTCTGCTCAAGCCCCTGTAGCTCGTTTTGCCGCTCAGCCATCTTTGCGGCAAAGTCTTGTTGCAAGGCAGTGGCCGTTTTGACCTGTTGCTGCAAGGCAGCCAAACGCCGCTGTAACAATTGCCTGGCTCGGCGTGGCAAGCCGGGTTCGAGCGATTGCTGAAGCACTTGATCAAGCTCTGCCTGCTTCAACCCACGTTGCCGCTCCAACTCTGTCGCCGATGCTTTCAGCCAGGAAACTTCTTCACGACGCTGCTGCAATGGATTACCCGGCGGCGGCGGCCCTAACCGCTCTTCATCACTGGCTATTGGTTGCGCCGCAGAAACAGCAGCTTCGTTCTCATTCGCGGCGCTGCGCGGTTGCAATGCCGCCAGCGGCAGCAATAACCCAGCCACACCAATTACCGCCACCAACCAGACGCGGCGCGTCAATCCGCCCCGCCTCACACACGGATTCAAAATCGCCTGCACACGGCTTTCCAATTGTGAACACGCCATCCCCACCGCCACGGGCGAGGTTTCAGCTTGCCCACGCATAGCGCCGGCGATTTCAACCAAATAATTTGCGTACTCCGACGCCTTGGTTCCCATACCCAAGACGTGATCGTCACAGGCAAGCTCGCGCTCTGCGCGCAAGCGCCGCGCCGCCAGCCACACCAGCGGATTGAACCAGTACAGCGCACAGGCCACCTGGGCCAGCAACTGCGTCAAACAATCGCGCCGTTTGACGTGTGCCAGTTCGTGCAACAACACGATGCTGCGGCAACCGTCCGACCACTCGTCCGCCTGCGCCGGCAACATCACTACCGAACGCCAAGCGCCCCAGGTCAGCGGTACACTCACGCCGCCGCTTTTGAGCAAGGTAATGCTGCGGCGCAAGCGCAAACTGGCCGCCAACCTGCGCGCCAATGCCAGCCAACTGCCATCCGTGATCTGCCAAGCCGCGCGTGTCATCCACCACAAGCGCGCCGTGCCCAGGCCAACACGCGCCAAGACCGCCAACAGTCCCGCCAGCCAGCACCACAACAACACTTGCCGCCAATCACTGCTCAACACGCGCCGCCACCAAGGAGACAAAACAGCCGCAGCGTTCACTTGCGCATCCGTCAGCAATTGCTGCCGCAGCGCGCCCACCGTTTCGCGCGGCAACGGCACGACCGAGAGCGCTACTGCCTCGAACGCCACCGTGGATTGCACCGCCGCAGTCTCATTGCTTTCCGTCACACTCACCTCCACCTGCGCCGCCAATGGCGCAGGCCACCACGTCACCCGCCACCCCGGCAAGGCCAGCGACAAGAGCGGCAGCAACAACAGGCCGCCCAACGCCACGCTCCACACCAGATGGCGTAGCGCCGCCGCCGCCTTGTGCAACAAGCGCACTACGAGCCACGCCAGCAACAAGAGCACGGTGCTTTTCAACGCCAGATCAAAGACGACCGGCAACACCGGCAAGTCAGCCAGGGCTTGAGCCAAGGTTTGAGATAGGTTCAGCATCAACGGCCTTCCTTTCGGGCCTCTTCGATCATGTTTGAGAGGCGTTCCAATTCTTCCGGTGAAAGTTTGTTGCGCGACAGATCGAGCAGCGCCGCCACGGCCTGTTCGGTCGAATCGTCAAAGAAGGTCTGCAACATTTGTTTGAGCGCCGATTTCTGCGCCTTGGCCCGCGCCAGCGTCGGCAGGAACATATAGCGCGGCCCGTCCTGTTGGTGGCGCAAATAGCCCTTCTCTTCCAGCAGCCGCAACAAAGCGCGCACCGCCGAGTAGCTGGGCGGATCGGGCAGGTTATCCAACACCTCCTGCGCCGTCGCTTGGCCCAGCCGGTAAACAATGTCCATGATTTGCCGCTCGCGGCGGCTCAGATGATGGTGTGCCTTGGCAGTCATCGTTTCTCTCCAACCTCTCAGCTTGGTCTCGCTTTCGTGATGCTAGAAAATTAGCATCAACCGCAGATGGCGTCAAGCAATTGATGCTATTTTTTTAGCATCAAGATTCAACCACAGCAAATCCGGACTTTTGGTCAATCTCAGGTTTTGGTTGAAGTGAACGCCAGCAGCGCAAGACGGCAGCAAGGCTCGCTTGATCTGGCCGGTGTATTCCGTGCGGGCTTTTTCTCGCGGTAGGCAAAGGTGAATGGAATGGCGATTATGGGTCGAGCAGGCGAGTGAAGCCTTCCTGCACGCAATGTTTGTCGGTCGTCGGCGCTTCGACAATAATACCCCGTTCACGCATTAGATCGGCTTGCAGTTGCGTGTACGGCAAAAGCGGCGCTGCCGCTGGTACGGAACCGGGAGCGCTTGCCATCCCGTACACTGCTCTGAAAACCGATCTGACGCCAACGGGCGCGAGCTTGCACTGGTGCAACCCGCGACGGTGGCGCTCAGTCAGATTGCGCATGGGCTGGATTTGCAGGCGGGCGACGAAGTGTTGATTACCGATTAGGAACATTCGGGCGCGCAGGGCGGCGGGGATTTACGGGCGAAACGCTACGGCATCGTGGTCAAAAAGATTCCACTTGCGATTCCGGCGAATGATGCTGAAGCCAGCGTCAAAAGCTTTGCCGCGTCAAAAGCTTCGCCGCCGCCATCACGCCGCGCACGCGGGCCGCTGAAGCGTGAACTCTGAACGACGGAATCTTGACTGAACCAACTCACCATCAAGGAGCAATTTCGATGCGACGATCTATCTTCCTGCGCGGCTTGCTGGCGACCGTGCCTGCTGCCTACGTGACGCGCGCCCAAGCGGCGGCCAGGCCCGCGCAAACACTCACCGAAAAGTTTGAAGCGACACGGCAAAGCTTCAACCTGCCTGCGCTGGCCGGGGTGACGGTCACGACCAAAGCGGTGGGCGAGGTCGTTTACACAGGCTTCCGCCGCGCGGGATCAACCGTGCAGATCACCGGCAATGACAAGTGGCATCTGGGTTCGGATACGAAGGCGCTGACGGCGACACTGATGGCGATGCTGGTCGAGGCGCGCAAGTTGAAATGGGAAACAACACTGGGTGAGGTCTTCCCCGAACTGGCGAAGACGATGACACCGGATTTGGCGCGCGTGAATCTGTTGCATCTGCTTTCGCATCGCGCGGGGCTGCCACCCAATGTCGCGTGGTTCACTTACGGCAAACGCGGGGTGACATATCCCGAACAGCGGCTGGCAGTTTTGAATGACCTGCTGGACAAACCGCTGAAGGCCAAGCCGGGCAGCCAGTATGAATACTCGAATCTGGGCTACACGATTGCGGGCGCGGTGGCCGAAAAGGTCACGGGGCAGGCCTGGGAAACGCTGATGCAAGAGCGCATCTTCCGCCCGTTGGGGATGAAAAGCGCGGGCTTTGGCGGTCTGGGCAAAGAGGGCGAATTGGATCAGCCTTGGCCGCACGGGCAAAACGGCAAGCCAATGCCCAAGAATGGCCCTGCCGTAGACAATCCTGAAGTGATGGGGCCAGCCGGAACCGTGCATTGCTCGCTCAGCGATTGGGCGTTATTCATCGCCGACCAACTGCGCGGCGCGCGCGGACAGGGTCAGTTGCTCAGGCCGGAAAGTTATCAACGCCTCCAAACGCCGCCGTTCGAGGGCGAATACGCGCTAGGCTGGCTGGTGGTTGAACGCGCGTGGGCCAAAGGTAAGGCGCTGACGCACGCGGGCAGCAATACGATGAATTTTGCCGTCGCCTGGCTCGCGCCCGCGCGTGAGACGGCCTTTCTGGTTTGCACCAATATGGGCGGTGAGAATGCTACGAAAGGCGCGGATGAAGCCGTCGGGCATTTGCTGAAAGCGCAGTTTCCGTCCAGTTGAACCGCCGAACTTGCGCTTTTGGCGCGTTCCGTTTATTTCCTCCAGGACTTACGCAAAACGCGCGCGCGATAGCCACAGAGGCACAGAGACACAGAGCTTTGTTACAGTTCTGCCGGAAATTGCGGTCTTCCTCTGTGTCTCCGTGCCTCTGTGGCAAATCTTTGCGTAAGTCCTGTCCTCCTTTCCCGTTTGTTTCATCATCTTTCGCTCCAAGGAAAATATGCTACGACCAATTTGTTTGTTGATGCTGTGCGCCTGCGCCTGCACGTTACTGACCGGTGACGGCCATGCGCAAAAGAAAAAACCCGCCAAACCTACGCCTAAGCCTATCGTCCAGCCCGCAGCGAAACCCGCTGAGGCGCCGCCAACCGGAACACTCACCGCTTCGGGCTTACGCTGCGAATACCTGACCGAACCGCTGGCGCTTGAGACGCGCGCGCCGCGCCTGAGTTGGATCGTCGAGAGCAATGTGCGCGGAGCCAGGCAGACGGCCTATCACATCCTGGCCGCAAGCAGCGCCGAGAAACTGGCGGCGGACAAAGGCGATCTTTGGGATACGGGCATGGTCGCGGGGAATCAGACGATTCAGCTTGAATACAAAGGCTTGCCGCTCACCGCGCGCCAGCAGGTGTTTTGGAAGGTGCGCGTGTGGGATCAGGACGGCAAGGCTGCGGCGTGGAGCCAACCGGCGCGTTGGGCGATGGGCTTGCTGGCGCAAGCGGATTGGACGGCGCAATGGATCGGCGCAGCGGACGCTTCGGTCGAAGACGTGACGGCGGTGCTGTTGCGGCGCGAATTCACATTGCCGGAAACGCCAGTTGTGGTTGCCACTGCCGCACCGGTTGCTAATAGAAGAACGGTACGGGGCCGCCGTCCAGTGGTGGTAGCGGTAAGTAAGCCGGATGACCTCAAAGTGAAACGCGCGATTCTGTATGCCACTGCGCTCGGCGTTTATGAATTGCGGCTGAACGGTCAGCGCGTCGACGACCACATTCTCGCGCCGGAATTCACCGACTATCACACGCGCACGCAGTATCAGGCTTATGACGTAACGGCGCTGCTCAAACCCGGCGCGAATGCCATCGGCGCGCTGCTCGGCGATGGCTGGTATGCGGGCAAGATTGGCTTGGCGGAAATCCTGGTCAAACAGGCGCGCGGCACTTACGGCATTCATCCGCGCTTGCTGGCGCAGTTAGAAATTGAATTGACGAACGGCCAGACCGAACGCATCGTCAGCGACGCCAATTGGCGTGTGACGCGCGAAGGGCCGATTCGCGCGGCGGATTTGCTGGACGGCGAGCTTTACGATGCGCGGCGCGAAATGCCGGGCTGGGACAAAGCCGGGTTTGATGACAAGGCTTGGTCAAAGGCGGATGCGTTGTTTAGCGTCACGACCAAACTCAACGCGCAACCCAACGAACCGATCCGCATCACGCGCGAGTTGAAGCCAATTGCCGTCAACGAGCCAAAGCCGGGCGTCTATGTTTTTGATCTGGGCCAGAACATGGTCGGCTGGTGCCGTTTACAAACGCAGGGCGCGGCGGGCACGACGATCAAACTGGTGCACGCCGAGATGCTCAATCACGACGGCACGGTTTACACCGAAAACCTGCGCGCGGCGCTGCAAACCGATCAGTTCATTTTGCGTGGCAGTGGCGTCGAAACCTTTGAGCCGCATTTCACCTATCACGGCTTTCGCTATGTGCAAGTCACGGGCTTGAACAGCAAACCGCAACTGGGCGATTTGATTGGGCGACAATTCAATTCGGATATGCCGGAGACAAGCAGCTTTGAGACTTCGTCGCCGCTGCTGAACAAGCTGTGGCAGAACATTCTGTGGACGCAGCGGGACAACATGCACGGCATCCCGACCGATTGCCCGCAACGCGACGAGCGCATGGGTTGGATGGGCGATATTCAAATCTTCGTGGGCACGGGCATTTTCAATATGGATATGGGCGCGTTCTATACGAAGTGGCTGCGCGATGTGCGCGACGCGCAAACGCCGGATGGCCGCTTCCCTGACTTCGCGCCGCAGCCTTTTCAGAAAACTTTGGCGGCAATGAAGGGCGGCGATTTCATGGGCGTGGCGGGTTGGGCCGACGCCGGCGTCGTCGTGCCGTGGCGGCTGTGGCAGCTTTACGGCGACAAGCGGCAGTTGGCTGAGAATTACGAATCAGCGAAACGCTGGGTCGAGTTCGTGCGCCAGAACAATCCCGATCTGCTCTGGAAAGCCAAACGCGGAAACGATTACGGCGACTGGTTAAACTCGGACACGATGAAGCCGCCTCCACAATTGGGCATTCCACAAAAAGGCGGTGAGGTACCCAAGCATGTTTTCGCGACGATGATGTTTGCTTACGCGACCGATCTGGTGGCGAAGATGGCGGATGTGTTGCAGAAGCCGGATGAAGCGGTTAAATACGGCGCGCTGTTCAATGACATTCGCGCAGCCTTCAACAAAGCCTACGTCAAAAGTGACGGCAGGATCGAAGGCGAGACGCAGGCTGGCTACGCGCTGGCGTTGCATTTCGATTTATTGCCTGAGGGCAAACGCGCGGCGGCGGTCAAATACATGCTCGACGGCATCGCCAAATACAAAGGCCACATGTCCACGGGCTTTCATTCGACCTATCGGATGATGCTGGAACTGACGAAAGCCGGGCACACTGAGGCGGCGTACCAGTTGATCAACCAGACCTCGTTTCCGAGTTGGGGCTATTCGATTGAGAACGGCGCGACGACAATTTGGGAACGCTGGGACGGCTATGTCAAAGGGCGCGGCTTTCAGGACAAGGGCATGAATTCGTTCAACCATTACGCCATCGGCGCGGTCGGCGAATGGATGCACCGCGTGATCTTGGGCATCAACAATGACGATGCGAAACCGGCGTATGAGCATTTCGTCATTCACCCTTATCCCGGCGGCGGGCTGACGTGGGCGAAAGGTTCTTACAATTCCATACGCGGCAAGATCGAATCGAGTTGGCGCGTGGAAGGCGGCGGCTTCAAATTGGACGTGACAATTCCGGCGAACACTGCGGCGACGGTGTATGTGCCTGCGAAGAATGCCGAGAGCGTGCTGGAAGGCGACGCTCCGGCAAGTCAAACAACGGGTGTGCAATTTGTGCGACTGGAAGGCGGCGCGGCGGTGTTTGAGGTGCAAGCGGGCCGCTACAACTTTGCGGTGCGTTGAGCCCTGGTTCCGCGCTGCTGTGAGGAGAGAACCGACTCTGTTTAACCATTAGAGGCAGTTCCTCAGCTTTCCTCGTTGATATATCAGTTGCGCTACCATCCGGCTCAAGCTTCGACCAAGGAATCGCCCTGTATTTTCAGGCTAGCGCGCTTATTTGCAGATATGCTTTGGCGCTGAGCGAATTTTGTCACGCATTATTTGTTATATCAAAACCTTGACAGGCGTTGGGTATGCTTGCATACTTTGGCCGCTAGTTCAGGCACGTATCCCTCAAATTTAGAAACCAGACTGATAACCAAATGGCGGCCACGAGAGTTCTATCAGCAACAATCTTTGGCGCAGTTTGGCAGGTTTCACCGAGGAAGCGATTGGCGATCTGGATGCGGGTCTAAGCAATGGCTATCGGTCAGCGGCCTAAAACCGCTTGAATCGGTTTGAGCGTAACAGTGCTTGACACTTCTTGCAGTCTAGCCCAGAGTACGCGCGCTTTTGTAACAACAAAACACAGGCAGTCATTCGTAACGCCTGATCATCCCTTTCTGTTTAGCTGGGAACTCTCTTACATCGAACATTTCAGGTGAGGTAATCAAGCTCGCCGGTTGGCATGGCACTTCGTGTGTCTGTCCAAGCCCTGTGAACTGTGTAGTTGTCGGCAGTAGGTCAAACCGACTCTTACGAGGGCGTGCGCACTGTTTCGGCTGCGGCAATGCCCTGGCAGAGACAGCAAATTCTGGTTCGACCAACTGTCATGTCTAAATTCTCTTGGAGGTTAAACAATGCGTTTACGAATGCTCTCAATGTTGTGCCTGCTACTCCTGCTAAGCGCAGGGGCAGGGTTTGCGCAAACGACCAGCGGCTCGCTTGCGGGGAACGTGGCTGACCCTAACGGGGCAGCTTTAGCCAATGCGACGGTCACGGTGACAGATGAACTCCGCGCCTTCTCGCAAACGGCGACGACCGATGCGGAAGGGCGTTTCGTCTTCCCCACGCTCGCGCCAGCAACTTATAAGTTGACGATTGAAGCCAAGGGCTTCAAGAAAACCGAACGCACCGGCATTTTGCTGGTGGCGAATGACAAACTCACGCTCGGCGAGTTGAAAGTCGAAGTCGGCCAGGCCAACGAGACCGTCACGGTCACCGCCGAGGCGACGCTCGTCCAGTCAGAGAGCGCCGAACGCTCACTCGCCATTCAGGGCGAGGCCTTGCGCAGCATTGCGGTCAACGGGCGTGGCTTCACGCCGCTGGCTTCGCTGGTTCCCGGCATCATCTTCAACACCAACAACGGTTCGAGCGATGCCATCACCAACATCTTTGCCAACGGGTTGCGCGCCAACAACAACAACCTGACACTGGACGGCGTTTCGATTGTGGACACCGGCAATAACGGCACCTTGCTGAGCCTGAACCTCGACTCCGTTTCAGAATTCAAAGTGCTGACCTCGAACTATCAGGCCGAATACGGACGTTCGGCGGGCGCGCAGATCAGCGCCGTGACGCGCGGCGGGACGCGCGACTTCCACGGTTCGTTTTATACCTTCCGCCGCCACGACGGGATGAATGCCAATACCTGGATCAACAACCGCGACAAGTCGTTTGCAGCGGACGGCACGACCATCCTCAACAAACCGCGCCTCGATCAGCGCGACATCGGCTACACCATCGGCGGGCCGGTCTACATCCCGAAAGTCTTCAACAAAGACAAGCAGAAACTCTTCTTCTTCTTCAGCGAAGAGCATCAGAAACGGCTTGTCCCGCCTGCCGCGCCCAACCGTGTGACGGTGCCGACGGCGTTGGAACGTACCGGAGATTTCTCTCAAAGCCGCGACAACTCGGGCAATCCGTACCCGTACATTCGTGACTACACGCTCGCCAATGCCACCAATCTCTGTCAGGCGACGCCGGCCGCTCCCGTGGCAGGCATCAACTACCAAGGCGCCTGTTTCCGGGACGGCGGCGTGCTGGGCAAGATTCCAGCGAATCGCCTGTACGGTTTGGGTATCAACATCCTGAAGATTTATCCGTTGCCCAATGTCGCCCAGGGGACGGGTTTCAATTACCAGACCGAGCTACCGGCCAGCCAGCCGCAGCGGCAGGACCTGGTGCGTATTGATTACAACCTGACCAGTGCCTGGCGCGTTTACGGGCGCTACGTCAAAGTGGCGAACACGCAAACGCTGCCCTACGGTTCGTTCGTGCTGAGCACCAACCTGCCCGACTACAATGTCATTTTCCCGAACCCGCGCAACACCTACGCCGTGACCGTGAACGGGTCGCTCAACGCGACGACGCTGCTGGAAGCGACCATCGGCGGCAGCCACAACTCGATTGACATCAATCCGGCCAATACGAAGTTCAATCGGGCCGGCCTGGGACTGACCGGCCTGCCGGTGATCTATCCCAATGCGGTGCAGATTGATTCGCCGCCCCAGTTCATCTTCAATGGCGGGCGTATCGCCAATGGCCCAAACATCGGCTCGAACAATGCGCCGTTCTATAACTTCAACACGACCCGCGACTGGTCGGTCAGTCTCTCCAAGATTTTGGGACAGCACACCATCAAGACGGGAGCCTTCTGGCAAAACAGCTTCAAACCGCAAAGCAGTTTTGCCAACAACAACGGACAGTACAATTTCGTTGACAACGCCTCGAATCCGCTCGATGCACAATTCGGCTTTGCCAATGCGGCGCTCGGCATCTACAACCAATTCACCCAGGCGTCGGCCTATATCATTGGCAAGTATCGCTACAACAACATCGAATGGTTCGCGCAGGACAACTGGAAGGTCAATAGCCGCTTGACGCTGGATTACGGCATGCGTTTCTATTGGATTCAGCCGCAATTCGACGAAGATTTGCAGACGGCGAACTTCCTGCCCAGCCGCTTCAATCCGGCGGATGCGCCGCTGCTTTATCGTCCGGTTTGTGTGGGTGTTGCTGTTGGTAGTGCGAATCCGACTCCTTGCAGCGGTGCCAACCGACGTGCGGCTGACCCGCGCGTGGCTGTCAACGGCTTTGTGCCAACGGGTGGCGCTACTGGAAATACGATTGATGGCGCTTACATTGGCCGTCTCGTGCCCAACACCGGCAAATTAACCAACGGTGTCGTGCAGGCCGGCGCCGGGATCGAAAAGGGCGTCTTCAAGAATCGCGGCGTGCACTTCGCGCCGCGCTTCGGCTTTGCCTACGACGTATTGGAGAACCACAAGATGGTGGTGCGCGGCGGCGGCGGCATGTTCTATGACCGTCCGCAAGGTAATGTGGTCTTTGACCTGGTGGGCAACCCGCCGACGACGCTCTCACCGACCTTCTTCTTCGGACAGATCCAGTCCGTCAATACCGGTCAGGTGCTGCTGGCGCCGCCGGCCTTGACAGCCTACGACCACGAGGGACTGTCGCCGACGACTTATGCCTTCAACATCGGCGTGCAGTACAAACTGCCGCTTGATTCCGTGCTGGATGTTTCCTACGTCGGCACCACCGCCTCGCACCTGCTGCAACGGCGCAACATCAACGCGCCGAATTACGGTGCGGCGTACTTGGCGGCGAATCAAGACCCGACGCTGGCCGCCAACGCGACCGGCGCGAATGCGTTGCCGGTTGATTTCCTGCGTCCATATCAGGGCTTCGGCAATATCTCGTATATCGAATCGGCCTCCAGTTCGAATTACCACTCGCTGCAATCCTCGATCAATCGCCGCTTCTCGAAGGGGCTGCTCTTGGGCGTCACCTACACCTGGAGCAAGGCGCTGGGCACGCAGGCCGCTGACCTGCCGGGCATCAACGGCTTTGGCGCGCCGCGCATTGACAACAATCAACGCCGCGCCAATTACGCGCCGCAGGATTTCGACCGGCGGCACAACTTCAACGTCAACTGGGTGTATGAACTGCCCAAGGCAACGAGCAATAGAGCGCTCGGTTACCTGGCGAACGACTGGCAGGTCTCCGGTATCTATCGCTACCAGACAGGCGCACCCTTCAACATCGGGTTCAGCATTCCCGGTCTGTCGGGCTACGGTGTGACCGGCACGCAGCAAATCGAAGGTGGCCGCATCGCCATTGTCGGCAACCCAGGCAGTGGCTCCAGCAGCGATCCGTATCACCAGTTCAATGTAGCGGCGTTCACTACGCCGGGGTTGAACAGCACGGGCCTCGAATCGGGCCGCAACTTCCTGTATCGGTCTCCGATCAATGCCTGGGATATGTCACTGTCGAAGGAGTTCAAGATCAAGGAGCAGGTTAAGTTCGAGATTCGTCTGGATGCCTTCAACGCGTTGAACCACACGCAATTCGATGGCTACAACACGACGCTCAACGTGACCAGCTTGACCAACTCGACACCGACCAACCTGGCTGACAGCAAGGTCATCGTGAACGCCAACGGCTCGATCAACCGCGCGCCGTTAACTGGCTTCGGCGCCGTCACTTCGGTGCGGCCGCCGCGCAACATGCAACTTTCGGCACGCTTCCAGTTCTAACGCCTGCCGATAAAACACCAGGGCCGGATTCTTTGTCGCCAAAGAGTCCGGCCTTTTTTCAAAGCTGCTGGGAGATTCCGATATGCTGAGCCGCCAGAATTCACGAATCGCAGGAGCACTCCTGTTCGTCTGCACCACTTTCACCCTGGCGTTTGCACAACAACCGCCCCGCCAACTCACGCCCAACGACACGCTCAAATCGCCCGAAGTGTTGGCCGATGGCCGCGTCGTCTTTCGCCTTTACGCGCCCAAGGCCAGCGAAGTGACGGTCGGCGGCGATTGGATTTCGCAAGGACTGAGCACGGGCGGCAAACTGGCCCGTGATGAACAAGGCGTCTGGGCCATCACCGTCGGGCCGCTGCCCGCCGATTTTTACAGCTATGCGTTCACGGTGGATGGCGTGCGCACGCTCGACCCCAAGAACGCCATGATCAAGCAAGGCGTCACCAGTCTGGACAACATGTTTCTCGTGCCCGGCGCGGGCGCGGCGTTTGAAGACACCCAGGCCGTGCCGCACGGCGAGCTTCGCAAGGTCTGGTACAACTCCACGACACTGAATGAACAGCGCCGTCTGCACATCTACTTCCCGCCCGGCTATGACAGCAGCAAAGGCAAGTATCCGGTCTTTTACCTGCTGCACGGCGGCGGCGATGAAGACTCTGGCTGGAGCACCATCGGGCGCGCGGGCTTCATCCTCGACAATCTGATCGCGGCCAAGAAAGCCAAGCCGATGATCGTCGTCATGCCCAACGGCAGCCTGCCACGGCCAACCAATTTGCCGGCTGTCGTGCCCGGCGCGCCGCCCGACCCAGCGGCGAACACAGCCTTTCAAGATCGCTTCGCCAGCGAATTGCTCAAAGACGTCGTGCCCTTTGTCGAAAAGAACTATCGCGTCTTGCCGGGCGGCGCCAATCGCGCGCTTGCCGGGCTTTCGATGGGCGGCGGCCAGACGCTGCGCACTGTGGCGACCAACCCCGATCAATTTGCTTACGTCGCGGTGTGGAGCATGGGCGTCAATCCGCAAGTCACGGCGGATTTCGAGCAACGCAATGCCGCGTTTCTGGCCAATGCCGCAAAGGTCAACCAGCAAATCAAACTCTTTGCCATTGCCTGTGGCGAGAAAGACCCGCTGGCGTTTGCCGGTTCAAAGAACCTGGACGAACTGCTGAAAAAACGCGGCATCAAACACGAAATGCAAATTTCGGGCGGCGCGCATACCTGGATCAACTGGCGGCAGTATCTGAACGAGTACGCGCAAAAGCTGTTTCGCTAGCCCTCTTCTGGGAGCGCGGGTAGCCTTGATCCCGCTGGCGAATTCAAAGCGGCTAGTTCCGCAGGGGTAAGCCTGTCAGGGCAGGTGTTGAGAGTTCCGCCTTTAGGCGGTCTGGCGCTTTAGCGCCGCATTGACGCGCCTGCGGCGCACTGACCGCCTAAAGGCGGAACTCTCAACACCTGCTTGCCGGAACAGCGGTTCAATTCGCCAGCGGTATCATCCCTGCCTGCTGTAAGAGAAAAAGCACATCAATCAACCACAAGGAATTTAAGCACGGATGCGTTTCATCATCACCATCGCTTTGCTGATCGGCGGTTGCGCGTTGGCCCGCGTGCAATTCGCGCAGGAACATACGCAACAAAACGAAAAGAATCCGCTCGCGGGCAATGCCGCCGCCATTACGGCGGGCCAGCGCGTGTTTGAACAAGCCTGCCAAACCTGTCACGGCGGCGAAGCGCGTGGCAGCGAACGCGGCCCCGCCTTGGCGACCGGCGTGTTCAAGCACGGCGGCAAGGACGGCGAAATCTTTCTGAACATTCGCAACGGCATCGCCAGCACGCAAATGCCGCCGTTCAAACGCCTGTCCACCGAACAGGTCTGGCAAGTCGTCAGCTATTTGCGCAGCCTGAGCGGTGTGCCAGCGGCGCTGACAACGCCGCGCGCGGCGGGCAATCTGGCGTTGGGCGAACAGCTCTTTTTTGGTAAAGCCAATTGCGCCGCCTGCCACGAAGTCAACGGGCGCGGCGCAACCATCGGCCCTGATCTTTCAAATGCCGGGCGTATGAGTGCCGCGCAGTTGCGGCAAAAGATCGTGGATCCGAACACCAGCACGACCGCGCCCGCGCGTGGCCGCCGCCGTCAACCGCCACGCGGCGTCGCGGTCATCAAAACCAAAGCCGGTCAGCAACTGCGCGGGTTGGTGCGCAACGAAGACACTTACACGTTGTTGCTCACCGACACGAACGGCCAATTGCAGCGGCTGGATAAAGCGCAGATCGCCGAGGTGAATTACGAACCGCAATCGCTGATGCCGGCGGATTACGGTCAACGCCTATCTGCTGACGAACTGCAAAACTTGGTGGCCTTCCTGCAAGATTGCAACGGACGCGATTTCAGCAAGACGATTGCTGCGGATATGCCGGGCGGGCTGAGTTACGAACGCATCCGCAATGCCCCAGCGGAACCGCACAATTGGCTGTCTTATTGGGGTGATTATCAGGGCCGCCATTATTCGGCGCTCAAGCAAATCAACACCGCCAACGTCGCGCAGTTGCAAGCGCGCTGGGCCGTACAAATGCCGGGCGATACCACGCTCGAAGCAACCCCACTGGTCATTGACGGCGTGATGTATACGAGCGGCATGCCGGGCCAGGTTTTCGCGCTCGACGCCAAGAGCGGCCTGCAAATTTGGAAGTACGAGCGCAAGCAAAAGGTCGTCAATCCTTATGAAAGCAACCGCTTCAATCGCGGCGTCGCGGTGCTGGGCCAGCGCGTCTTTGTCGGAACGCTCGATGCCGCGCTGATTGCGCTCGATGCGCGCACGGGTTTGCCGCTCTGGGAAGTCCAAGTCGCCGCCACGATGGAGGGTTACAGCATCACTTCGCCGCCGCTCGCGCTCAAAGACAAAATCATCGTGGGCGTGGCCGGTGGCGAATACGGCGTGCGCGGCTTTCTGGATGCTTACGATCCGAAAACCGGCAAGCGGTTGTGGCGTTTCAACGCGATCCCTGGGCCGGGTGAATTCGGCAACGAGACGTGGAAGGGCGAGAGTTGGAAATACGGCGGCGGCGCGACCTGGCTGACCGGCAGCTACGATCCAGAGTTGGACACGCTCTATTGGACGATTGGCAATCCCGGCCCGGATATGAACGCTGAGATTCGCAAAGGCGACAATCTGTTCACGTGCTCGGTCGTCGCGCTCGACCCGAACACGGGCCAGCGCAAATGGCATTATCAATTCACGCCGAACGACGATCACGATTGGGATGCGAATCAGGATGTAATTCTGGTTGACCGTGTCTGGCAAGGCCAACCGCGCAAGCTGCTGATTCAAGCCAATCGCAACGGTTTCCTGTACGTGCTGGATCGCACGAACGGCAAGCTGTTGCAGGGCACTCCTTACGTTCGTCAAACCTGGAATGCAGGCTTCGAGGCAAATGGGCGGCCCAAATTCCTGCCGAACTCAGGCGCGACACCGGAAGGCAACGTAGTCTTCCCTTCCCTCGTCGGCGGCACTAACTGGCAAGCGCCGTCTTACGATCTCAATTCGCACTGGCTCTATCTGGTCTTTAACGAATCAGGGGAACGTTACGTGCGAGACAACGCGCCGTATGAACCAGGCAAAGGTTACTGGGGCGGACGTTCGCTGCCCGCGAGCGAAAACAATTACGCGGGCATTCGCGCGTTGGATACGACCACGGGCGCGCAGCAATGGGAATACAAAGTCTCGCAAGGCTCGCTGGCGGCAGGCGTGCTGGCGACGGCGGGCGAGGTGCTGTTTGCCGCCAGCCGCGAGGGCAATCTAATCGCGCTGGCCGCAAAAACCGGCAAACCACTTTGGCGCTTTCAAACCGGCGGCACGATCGCATCCGCGCCGATCAGTTATGCGGTGGATGGCAAACAATTCATCGCGCTGGCGGCAGGTGGCGTGTTGTATAGCTTTGCGTTGCCAGAATGAGCAGCGCACTTATGGAGTGCTGCGGCTCGCGCTACCGCTGGCGAATGGAGTTGCTGTTCCGGCAGGCAGGTGTTGAGAGTTCCGCCTTTAGGCGGTCAGCGCGCCGCAAGCGCGTCAATGCGGCGCTAAAGCGCCAGACCGCCTAAAGGCGGAACTCTCAACACCTGCCCTGACAGACTAATCCCTGCCGGAGCTGGCCGCTTTTAATTCGCCGGCGGTAGCGCGAGCCACCGCGTTCCACAAGCGGGCTCAATTTCAACTGAAGGATCAATGTTATGACCACCAAAACCAACATCACCAACTTTGTTTTCAGCGTGCTTCTCACCGCGCTCTCATTTGTCGCCAGTTACGCGCAACCGCCTGCCCAACCAGCAGGCCAGCGGGGCACCCCGCCGCCGCAATTCACTTCACCTGAAGTGCAGACCGACCGGCGCATCACCTATCGCCTCTTTGCGCCCCAAGCGACTGCCGTGCGCCTGTCTGGCGGCGACATGCCGGGTCTGGGGCAAGGAGGCAAAGAGATGACCAAGGGCGAGAATGGCGTCTGGGAAGTCACCGTCGGGCCGTTTGAAGCAGGCGCGTATCGGTACAACTTCAACGTCAATGGCGTCACGGTGATTGATCCGCGCAATCCCGCCGTCAGCGAATCGAATACGAATGTGTGGAGCCTGGTCGTCGTGCCCGGCTCAGAGTCATTCGACACCAAAGAAGTTCCGCACGGCGCAGTGGCAGCGGTGACGTATTACTCAACCGCGCTCAAACGCTTTCGCCGCATGCACGTTTACACGCCGCCGGGCTATGAGTCTGGCAAAGGCAAGTATCCGATCTTTTACCTGCTGCACGGCGCGGGCGATTGCGATGACTCGTGGACATCGGTGGGCCGCGCCGGCTTCATCCTCGACAACTTGATCGCGGCGGGCAAAGCCAAACCGATGGTCGTGGTGATGCCCGCTGGGCATACGACACGCACGCCCAATCGCCCCGCGACGCCGCCTGCACCCGGCACACCGCTGCCGCCCGATGAATTCGTGCAGGATTTCGTCACCGACATCATGCCGTATGCCGAAAAGAACTACCGCGTGCTGACCGACCGCGCCAACCGCGCGATTGCGGGCCTCTCGATGGGCGGCGGGCAAACGCTCAGCATCGCCGTGCCGCATCTGGAAAAGTTCGCGTACATCGGCGTTTATAGTTCGGGCTTGTTCAACGCCTTCGCGCGCAATGCGCCCGGCGCGGCGCCGCAACAACCCGTTGCGGCGATTCCAGCGTTGTTGCCGGCGGGCGAAGCCTGGCTCAAACAAAACCAGGCCAAACTCGCGGACGCGAATTTGAAAAAAGGTCTGAAGCTGTTCTGGTTCGCCACCGGCAAAGAGGACGGCCTGATGAACATCACCAAAGGCACGGTCGAGTTGTTCAAGCAACAAGGCTTCAGTCCGACCTTTCAGGAATCAGCAGGCGGGCATACCTGGCTCAACTGGCGCAACTATTTGGTTGAATTTACGCCGCAACTTTTTCGTTAATCACAAACCACTGACCCAGTAACGCAACCGATCAGGAGCGCCGGTGGTGGCTCAAAGAGGAGAAGTCTTGCCGCAGATGAACGCTGAAAACCGCGGATCAAACCTGTTAGCCATTCGATTGATCTGCGTTGGCCTGCGTTGATCTGCGGCTTAGCTCTCTCCTCATTGACCCACTACCGGGGTGCCTACACCAAGCGTCGCACCTGATTGGTTGCTACACTCCGCTCAACCAAGCACATTCGAGGAAACCACCATGAAAGAGAAAACACGCATCAACCGCCGCAGCTTGTTGAAAGGCGCGGCCACGCTGTTAGGCAGCGCAGCCGTTGCGCCCTTGCTGCCAAATGCAGCCGAAGCCAGCCCATTGGCGACAGCAGCGAATGGCTGTTCCACTACCGTGGCTGCCTCCGCCACGCAAGCCATCGTCGAAACGACGGCGGGCAAAGTCGGCGGCTACATTCGCAACGGCATCGTCACGTACAAGGGCATCCCTTACGCGGCTTCGGTCGCAGGCCAGGCGCGCTTTCAACCGCCCGGCAAGGCTACGCCGTGGGCGGGCGTGCGCAGCTCGAAACAATATGGCCCAACGTGTCCGCAAGTCGCGCGCACCGGCTGGGCCAATGACGAAGAGGCTTGGCTGTTCGGTTGGGACGACGGCCAGCCGGGTGAAGATTGTTTGCGCGCCAACGTCTGGACGCCAGGCGTGAATGACAACAAGAAACGGCCCGTGCTGGTCTGGTTGCATGGCGGCGGCTTTCAAGCGGGTTCGGGCCAGGAACTGCCCTCGTATGACGGCGAGAATCTGGCGCGGCGTGGCGATGTCGTCGTCGTCTCAGTCAATCACCGCTTGGGCGTGCTGGGGTATTTGAATCTGGCCGAAGTTGGCGGCGCGGCTTATGCCAGCGCGGCGAATGTGGGCCAACTTGATTTGGTTGCGGCGCTCGAATGGGTGCGCGACAACATCGCCAATTTCGGCGGCGACCCCGGCAACGTAACGATCTTTGGGCAATCGGGCGGCGGCGGCAAAGTGAGCGCCCTGCTGGCAATGCCCGCTGCCAAAGGCCTCTTTCATAAAGCCATCGTGCAAAGCGGTTCAGGTTTGCGTATGGCTTCGCCGGAAAGCACCGCGAAGCTGGCCGCCGCGACGTTGGCCGAATTGGGCTTGAACAGCAGCAACCTACAGCAACTGCACACGCTGCCCGTGCAAACGATTATTGCGGCGGGCGCGGCGGGCTTGCGCAAGCTGCAATCCGGCGGGCCGGGCGCAGGCTTCCGCATCTTTCAAAAGCGCGCCGACCGCGCAGGCTGGGCGCCCACCGTAGACAGCAAGCTTCTGCCGGCGCATCCCTTTGATCCGGCGGCCCCGGCGCTTTCGGCCAACGTGCCGATGCTGATCGGTTCGACGCTCAACGAATTCACCGGCGGCATCAACAATCCCAATGTGGACGCGCTGACCGAAGCCGAACTGGTCGAACGCGTAACGGCGATGTATGGCGACCGCGCCAACCAAATCATCGCCGTCTATCGCCGCGCCAATCCGAAGGCCAGGCCCTTCGACATCTTCTCGTTCATTTCGACCGTGCCAACGCGCCACAACGCCGTCATGCAAGCCGAATTGAAAGCCGCGCAAGGCACAGCGCCCGCGTTCCTATATCTGTTCACTTGGCAAACGCCCCTGCTGGACGGGCGTCCGCGCGCGTTCCATTGTTCGGAGCTGGCCTTCTGTTTCGACAACATTGACCGTTGCGTAAACATGACGGGTGGCGGCGCTGACGCCCGCAGTCTCGCCGCCAAAGTCAGTGAAGCCTGGCTGGCTTTTGCTCGGAAAGGGAATCCGAATCATGCCGGGCTGCCGAATTGGCCGGGCTATTCCGCCGACAAAGGCGCGACGATGATCTTCGATAACAAATGCGAAGTCCGGAATGACCCCGACCGGGCCGAGCGGCAAACAGTGACGCTGGCCTGACGCAGCGCGCATCCTTGGGAACGCAGTCAGCGCGGAAAATTTTGCCTGTGCTGACTGCGGTTAGTCTTTCTGCGCCTATCCCTTCCGTTCATTCACAGCTAGCAGTATTCACTTGTGGCTGCGCCAGATTGCGCGCTGCCCCGCTTCCCGCAATGGAGCGTTGACACAAACGAGTTGGCCCCGTAACATCGCGCCCGGTTAGCTTCCCTAACATGAACGCTTTACCAGGATTTAGCGCAGGCGGCGGACTCAATGTTCAACCTTGGTTTCGACGCCGCAGACAATAGTTACGGTTATGAACACACAAACTGTCCCCTCTGACATCCCCGACAAGCTGTACTTCAAAATCGGCGAAGTTTGCGACCTCGTGGGCGTGCAAGCGCATGTATTGCGCTATTGGGAGTCCGAATTCCCTTCGCTGGCCCCGCAAAAGAATCGTGCCGGCCAGCGCACCTATCGGCGCAAAGATGTCGAAATGGCCCTCCGCATCAAAGAACTGCTCTACGGCGAAGGCTTCACGATTGCCGGCGCCAAACGTAAGCTGGTGGGCGAAGGCCGCAGCACCACGGCTCGCTTCAAAGTCGTCCCACCCACCACGTCGCACCTTCAACCGAACGTTGAATCCCCCCCCTACCACGATGATTTCGCCAATCACATGCCTGCGTCGCTGTCAGCCAACCGTCCGGTGTCGCGAGATACCTTGCAACGGTTACGACTAATGCTGGAGGATATGTTGACAACCCTCAATCGCAATGTGTTAGATTAGCTGTGCTTCAAACAAGCATTGAAAACTTTACGGGACGTGGCGCAGCCTGGTAGCGCGCTTGCTTGGGGTGCAAGAGGCCCCCGGTTCAAATCCGGGCGTCCCGACTTTTAGAATCAATCACTTACAAGCGTCTTAATGACGCTTGTTTTGTTATTGTGCAATACTCAGTGCAACACTCATTTCAAATGTTGCACTTTTCCCTCTGCTTCCTAAATAGTCCCAAATTGTCACTTTTGACAAAACCTATCTTAATCTCGCTGTCATTGTCACAGCAAGGTCCCTACAAAAAATGAGGTAATAGAACAATCAGCTTGTCATCGGTTCACATAAAGCGATGCAAGTGAGCCCACCAAATTAGGTATATGGTCGGCCTTACTTTTGAGTCAATGCCTTCTTTGCTGATTTAGCTTCTACCACATTTTTGAGTTCGAGATGAGCGGTTACCAGCCTGGATTGTTAGGTGATCAGGCTAAGGCGTTTATCCAATATGGGCAGGCAATCCGTGACTCGCAGCGATCACAAATAAATGGCTCGATCTGTTCAATAAAGACGCTTTGGGAAAACTGTTCAAATCTTCGTAGAATTCGCCCTGTCTCATTCTCAAAGTCGTTTTTTCTGGTCGTCCACTGATAACAATATAATTTTCCGTCATCGCCAGAGAAGACCAACGGACGTAGCTCTGGCTCATACCTTTTCAGCAATACGAAGGAGGCACGATGTGTAATGGTCCCGTAAACCTGGACACGGAATTGTTGTTTGAAAGTGTAGACGACTATGAGGGCTTCTGTCATTGGGCAGCGAACTCTGCCGGCGTCAGATAGCCTAGCGAGGAATGAATGCGCTTGGTATGGTAGACGTCGTCAATGAATCGCCTCAGGTGAAGCTGCGCTGACAGCAGATCGGGGTA